>CAYRJP010000045.1:0-5168 GCA_964424425.1 uncultured Bacteroidales bacterium
TGGAGACGCTTGAACAAGCATTGAAAGCTTATCCGGGCAGAACAGTATAGTTTTTTACAAAAAATATTCTCGCTGTCTTCTTGTTCAAACAAAATAAAGCAGATACTTTTGTTTTATACAATTTGAACAAGTTGACAGCGTTTTTTATTTTTACACTCAAATCCGCAAAGTTTGTACCGTATTTTCAGAGTTACGGTACAAGTTGTTAATTTTAATAATAATTAAAAAGTGATTTTTTAATAAAACTCACGCCGTGACTATCAGTTATTTAATTATTTTAGTTGCGGATTTAAGATTTACCTTTTTCCAAATAAATTTGATGATTAAGTTTACGAAAATTAAGAAGATATTTAAAAAGTAAAGGTTTCGCTATGTTTGCAAAACAATAAAAAATTAAGATATTATTTTCAGCAAATTAATAAAACAAAACCGTAACTATATTTATTGTTGTAGCTCATTTGAAGAGGCGATTCGGCTCATTTTAATTGGTTTTGTGAGCTGAATAAGCTATATTTGTGAGCTAAAAGATAAAAAATGAATATTGAAAAACAAATATTAGACTTTTTAAAAAGTAATCCTGAAAGTTCTTCAAATCAGATTTTAGAAAATATTGAAGAAAAGAAAAGTATTGCTACAATAAAAAGAGTTTTATCAAAACTTGTGTCTGAAAATTTAATTTCAACCACAGGAAAAGGAAAATCTACAAAATATAAACTTTCGCCTTTTTATAAATTATTCGAAAATATTGATATTGAACAATATTACAAAAAAGAGATTGACGAACGAACAATAGTTGAAAATTTCAATTTTGCATTGTTAACAGATATATTATCAAATGTAGATTTATTTACTGAAAACGAATTAGAAAAATTGTTTATACTTCAAGATAAATTTACTCAAAACATATCGGAATTAAGTGAATATCAACATAAAAAAGAATTAGAACGGTTAGCTATTGATTTAAGTTGGAAATCTTCACAAATTGAAGGTAATACCTATTCTTTATTGGAAACTGAAAAATTATTGAAAGAAAAAGAAACAGCCTCAGGAAAGACAAAAGAAGAAGCTGTTATGTTATTAAATCATAAAGATGCAATTGATTTTATAGTTGAAAATCCCGACTATTTATATCCATTAACTGTTTCAAAAATAGAAGATATTCATAGCATTTTAACGAAAGAACTTGATGTTGATAGGAATATACGAAAACGACGAGTAGGGATATCGGGAACCAATTATCGACCACTTGATAATGAATTTCAGATAAAGGAAGCACTATCTTTGATGTGTGAATTGATAAATAAAAAAAAGAATATTTTTGAGCAAGCCTTATTAGCATTGGTATTGATTTCATATATTCAACCATTTGTTGATGGAAATAAACGAACAGCGAGAATAGTAAGTAATGCAATATTGATAAATCACAATTATTGTCCAATTTCGTTTAGAACAGTTGATAGTGTGGATTATAAAAAGGCAATGTTATTATTTTATGAGCAAAATAATGTTACAATTTTCAAAAAAATATTTATTGAACAATTTGAATTTGCAGTAAAAACATATTTTTAAGAAGAATAAAAAGAAATAAAAAAACGAGCCGATATAGATACTTTTTAGACATTTTCGAAATAAGGTATAAATAAAGATAAAAGCACAATTTTGGAATTACAACAAATATTAAATACCTATAAAACCCTGCCGCAAATAAAGCAGGCAAAAAACCAATTGTCAGTATCAGGTGCAAAATTGTTTTTAAAAGGTTTAAAAGCGTCGTCGCAAGCAGTGGTTACGGGAGCTTTATTCTCCGAGTCGGACAAAATTTTTGTAATTACCTTAAACGACAAAGAAGAAGCCGCTTATTTTTACAACGATTTGCAAAATATTGTCGGAGAAGAGTTTGTTGAATTTTTACCATCGTCGTATCAACGCTCAATACAATACGGAAAAGTTGAAAACAGCAATATTTTATTGCGAACCGATGTTTTAAATAAAATATCAACATCAGCCCAACCGATTATTATTGTCACCTATCCCGAAGCATTTATGGAAAAGGTGATAGCTGCCGATAGCTTAAAAGCCAATACTTTCACCATAAAAAAAGGTGACACCTTAGACCGCGATTTTGTTATAGAACTGCTTACCGAATACGAATTTGAACGAACCGATTTTGTTTACGAACCCGGACAGTTTGCCGTAAGAGGCAGCTTGATTGATGTGTTTTCGTTTGCAGGTGATGAGCCTTATCGAATCGACTTTTTCGACAACGAAGTTGATTCAATACGCATATTCGATATTGAAACTCAACTTACAAAAAATATTCGTCAAACGGTTACGCTCATTCCGAATATTAACGAAAATATAAGTTCGGGAAATAGAATATCCGTTTTTGAATACATCGGTGAAAATGCCGTTTACGGATTTTACGACCTCAATTTTGTTAAACTCAGGTGTAATCAAATTATTGAAAATACCGACACAGGCAATTTGGTTGAAGATGCGGAGCAAACTCCCGAAATATCCGATTTGGTTGTCTCGGGCAACGAAATATTAAATACTGTTGAAAGCAGTTGTGTGGTTGAGTTTGGAAATAAATCTTTTTTTAAAGATGCCGTTATTTTGCAATTTAACACATCAATGCAACCTGCCATACGAAAGAATTTCGATTTGTTGGCAGCCGAATTAAACAGATATACCGAAGCAGGCTATCAAAATTATATTCTTTTTGACAGTATTGAGCAAAAAGACAGATTAGAGGCTATTTTCAGAGATAAAGATACCGATGTAAAATTTGATTCTTGCGTTGAAACCCTAAGCAAAGGGTTTATTGACAACGACTTGAAGATTACCTGTTTTACCGATCACCAGATTTTTGAGCGGTATCATAAGTTTAAAATTAAAGAGGGTTTTACCAAACGAGCGTCGCTTACTTTGGCAGAACTCACCAATCTTCACCCGGGCGATTATGTTGTGCATATCGACCACGGAATAGGAAAATTCGGAGGCTTGCAAAAAGTTGACATCAACGGAAAGCAGCAAGAGGCAATAAAACTTATTTATCGCGACAGCGATGTGCTTTTTGTTAGTATTCACTCGTTGCACCGTATTTCAAAATACAAAGGGAAAGATGCCGAGGAGCCTAAAATTCATAAGTTGGGGTCGCCCGTATGGAAAAATCTTAAAGCAAAAACCAAGAAAAAGGTTAAAGATATAGCTAAAGATTTGATAAAACTTTATGCCGAAAGGCGAGTTCAAAAAGGCTTTGCTTTTTCGCCCGATTCGTTTATGAATCAACAACTTGAAGCATCGTTTATTTACGAAGACACACCCGACCAATATAAAGCGACGCAAGCGGTAAAAGCCGATATGGAAAATCCTGTTCCTATGGACAGGCTTGTGTGCGGCGATGTGGGATTCGGGAAAACCGAAGTGGCTATTCGTGCAGCATTTAAGGCTGTCGCCGACAATAAACAGGCAGCAGTACTTGTGCCGACAACTATTTTAGCATTACAACATTTTCGCACATTTTCCGAAAGGTTAAAAGATTTTCCCGTTACTGTTGACTATTTGAGCCGATTGAGAACTGCAAAAGAACAATCGGAAGTAAAAAAACGCCTTGAAAAAGGAGAGATAGATATAATTATCGGCACTCACAAGTTGATAGGTAAAAACATAAAATTCAAAGATTTAGGATTGTTGGTGGTTGATGAGGAGCAAAAATTCGGTGTTTCCGTAAAGGAAAAACTGAAACAGATAAAAATAAATGTAGATACTCTTACGCTTACCGCGACACCCATTCCGCGAACATTACAGTTTTCGCTGATGGGAGCACGCGATTTGTCTATAATTAATACTCCGCCGCCCAACAGGCAGCCTATTATTACCGAAGTTCACAGGTATAATGAAGATATTATTCAAGAAGCGGTAAATTATGAACTTAGCCGTGGCGGACAAGTGTTTTTTATTCACAACAGAGTGCAAAATCTTGAAGAGATAGCGGGAATTATTACCCGTTTATGTCCGCAGGCAAAGGTAAAATACGCTCACGGGCAAATGGACGGCAATCAGGTAGAAAAAATCATGCTCGAATTTATCAAAGGAGAGTTTGATGTGCTTGTTGCTACAACAATTATTGAGTCGGGGCTTGATATTCCCAATGCCAACACAATAATAATAAATCAGGCACACAATTACGGATTGAGCGATTTGCACCAATTGCGAGGTAGAGTAGGAAGATCAAACAAAAAAGCGTTTTGTTATTTGTTGGCTCCGTCGCCTGAATTGCTTACAAACGAAGCACGCCGGCGATTAAAGGCTATTGAGGATTTTTCGGAATTAGGAAGCGGATTTAATATTTCACTTCAAGATTTGGATATTCGTGGAGCAGGAAACTTGCTTGGAGCCGAACAAAGCGGATTTATAGGTGATTTGGGTTTCGAGGCTTATCAAAAAATTCTTAACGAAGCTCTTGTGGAACTGAAACAAAATGAGTTTAAAGAGAGTTTCAATGATACGCAGGAACAAAAACCGGAGTCGGTAACCGGTGATTTTGAAAATATGGTTTTTGTAAGCGATTGTTATATCGACACCGATTTGGAAATAATGATTCCCGAAGATTATATTGAGAATGTTCCCGAAAGAATAAACTTTTATCGTAAGATTGATGCAATTGAAAACGAAGAGGAATTGCAACAATTCAAAGATATTTTAACCGACCGTTTCGGACCTATGCCCGAACCGGTAAAAGAATTAATGGAGGTTGTAAAATTGCGGCGAACAGCCATTGATATGGGAATAGAGCGAGTAATATTAAAAAGTAATAAGATGATTGTTCATTTTATTTCGGATAATACATCGCTTTTTTACAAAACATCAAAATTTCAGACTATTTTAATAAATATGCAAAAGTTGGGCAACAATTGTCGTATGCAAGAAAAAAACGATAAGTTGACATTATCAATTGAATCGGTAAAATCGGTAAAACAAGCTCTTGTTTATTTAGAAAAATTAAGAATGTGAAATTTCATATATTTTTAAAATTTAAAATATTTATTAAAATATTGCGTTAGCCTGAACAATATAAATTTTACTATCTTTACAGTCAAAATTTTGATTAAAAACTATGGAATTCGGCATATTTAAAGAACCTAAAAACATAATAGAGCTGTTTA
>CAYRJP010000045.1:5268-13955 GCA_964424425.1 uncultured Bacteroidales bacterium
AAAACTATGGAATTCGGCATATTTAAAGAACCTAAAAACATAATAGAGCTGTTTACCTTTGATTTGTCAACTTTCTTTTACGAAGATGATTACGAAGAGATAAGTTGCGTTGAAGAAGGTGAGGTATTTATGATTGAATATGAAAAAGCATTGCCGTGGACAGAGGTAGGATTGTTTAATTCTGTAGTTTTCAGAGTTTTTAATGATAAGAAAAACATTATAGGCAGTAATCATATAAATGTTCGTTTTTCGGTTGAATATTCAAAAAACAACAAAAGTTACATTGTAAAACTTATCAATAAATTATATAAAATTTATGGTTGGGACGATGAAAATCGCGGTGAATGGTCTGACATTGATGATGAAAAAATTGAAAAATCGGAGTTGATAAGGCAGTGGACATTAGGTGAAGGGAAATATATTTATACAGTGCATATCTCTATGGGAAATAATATATTATTACTTGAAATACTGTTTTTTAATCATCTGTTGAAATTAATTCAAGAAAATCCTTTATAGTTTTTTATAAAAAAACATGAATCTCACTGTTGATATAGGCAATACTCAATTTAAGATATGTATATTTGATAATGATAAGTTGATTTATCATCTGTATTTGAAAAAGTTTACACGTGATACAGTTGAGCAATTAACAAAGGAATATAATATTGATTATGTTATTTTTTCGGATACGCGAAATGTAAATAAAAAAGAATTTTTGAGTTTATTTCCTGAAAAATTACAAATAATTGAGTTAACCAATCAAATGCCGTTGCCCGTAAAGATAGATTATCAAACACCAGAAACACTTGGTAAAGACAGAATTGCAGGAGCAGTTTATGCAGCTGATAAATTCCCGGGAGTAAATTGTATGTTAATAGATATAGGAACAGCTATAACTATTGATTATATTGATGCGGAAGGAGCTTTTAAAGGAGGAATTATTTCTCCGGGACCCGAAACAAGATATAGAGCATTACACGATTATACAGGAAAATTACCGATGCTTGAACCTGTTGAAGATGTTAATTTTATTGGTAATTCTACCACATCTGCAATTCAATCGGGGGTGCAAAACGGAATTTTATATGAAATAAACGGATATATTTCTCGTTTCATTAAAGAAAATAACAACACTAAAATAATAATTACGGGAGGTTATGCATTCTTATTTGAAAAAAAGATAAAATATCCCATATTTGTAAATTCTTTTGTTGTTCCGCAGGGATTAAACAAAATATTAATGTATAATATAAAAAGAGAGATAAAATAACAGCAATTTTTTGTATAAAACTATAAAAGAGGTTTTTGATTCTCTTTTAATTTAAGATTTAAGAATGAATAAAATAAAAATATTAATACTTACAGGTTTAGTAATATTTTTCACAAGTGCTTTTTCTCAGGTAGGTTCACCATACTCACAATATGGATTAGGTGATAAT
The DNA here is from genome assembly GCA_964424425.1 of uncultured Bacteroidales bacterium. GTDB lineage: Bacteria > Bacteroidota > Bacteroidia > Bacteroidales > SZUA-534 > GH45. The sequence goes on from CAYRJP010000045.1 coordinate 6,711, forward strand.
ACATACAAAGGGTTTGAGCAATCGAAAGCAATGGGCGGAATAGGTATCGGATTAAGAACAAATAAAAATCTTAATAGTTTAAACCCTGCATCATACACAGGATTAGACAGTTTGTCGGTGTTGTATTTAGTAGGCTTTAATACCGGATTTAACAGAATACAGTCGTCAATAGATAAAGTTGACAGGAACGATACACGATTGGGATATTTTGTTCTTGGATTTAAAGCTGCAAAAAAATGGGCTTCAAGTATCGGTGTAGTTCCGGTTTCAAGAGTTGATTACACTTACAAATACTCCGATTCAACATCCGAAAACGGAAAGGTAGATTACTATTTATATGGTTCGGGAGGTTTAAATAAAATATATTGGAGTAATGCATTTGACATTACCAAAGATTTATCGTTTGGATTTACAGCTTCGTATGTTTTCGGGCCTCTCAATAGAGTATCATCTGCTGTTTTTGTTGATGATTGGATTAACGCCGATAATACTAAAGTGGATAAACAATTTAATGTTTATGATTTTACTTTTGATTTTGGTTTACAGTATAAAATCCATTTAAAAGAAAATTCAAATATTGTATTGGGAGTTGTTTATGAAAATAAAATCAAGTTGAATGCAAAAAAAAGCATAAAAGCGGGAACAGTTAAAAACGGACCTAATTTGGATGATAATTTTTATGAAAATATTTATGAAGGAGAACTTATCAGAACAATAATAGATACGCAAAATATTAAGAGCACAGTGTCGTTACCGAGTGCTTTTGGATTTGGATTTACTTATACCAATAAAAAAATAATTGTAGGTGCTGATTTTTATGAACAAATGTGGAGTGAGGTTCAGAATAACCTGTATGATACTAAGTTACGCAACATGATGACAGTAAGGGCAGGAGTAGAATATACACCTAATTATAATAGTGTTGGTAAATATTATAAAAAAATTCATTATAGGTTTGGAGGACATTTTACTCAATCCCAAATGGAAATACGAGGAGTAGGAATAAATGATTTTGGAGTTAGTTTTGGTGCAGGATTTCCTTTGAGAAATACAAAAACATCGTTTAATTTGTCATGTGAATTTGGACAAAGGGGAACTTTGGAACAAAATTTGTTGAAAGAAAACTATGTAATTATAAGTTTAAATATATCTTTGTCAGATATTTGGTTTGTAAAACGAAAATTTAATTAAAAAATGAAAGCAAAATTATTAAAATTAGCTTTATCGGCAGTTATTATACTGATTTATACAATTCAGTCGTTTGGTCAAGGACAATTACCTTACCAAAATCCTAAGTATGGAGTTGACAGTGCGTCAAGAGTAGAGTGTGCCATGAATATATCATTATATTCTGAATTTTATAAGCAAAAAAATTACAATGATGCAGTAAAAGCATGGCGAGGTGTTTTTGATAATTGTCCCAAAGCAAGTAAAAATACTTTCATTAAAGGAGCTACCATATATAAAAATCTTATAGTCAAGGAGAAAAATCCTACTCGTAAACAGGAGTTAATTGATACTTTAATGTTAATTTACGACAGAAGAATAGAGACTTTTGGTGATAAAGGTAAAGTATTAAGTTATAAAGGAGCTGATTTATACACTTTTAGAGGAGATAAAGTATCTCAAGAAGTTTACGATATTCTTAAAGAAGCTATAACCCTTGAGGGGAAAAAATCAAAAGCTGCTGTTGTTACAATTTATATGCAAGTGGCTGTAAATTTATATAAAGAAGCCAAACTTGACGGAAGTCAAATAGTTGATGATTATACTCTATGTGTTGATGTTCTTGATAAAGCCAAAGAGTATAATAAGAAACTTGTGGAAAAAGGCGGGAAATATCAAAAAAGAGGTGAAAAAGAACTTGAGAATATTAAAACTACTTATGAAAATGTTGATAATTTGTTTTCGGAAAGTGGTGCCGCAAATTGTGATGCTTTAATAGCAATATTTGAACCTAAATGTAAAGAAAATCATGATAATATTGACTTTATTAAAAAAGTAAACAGAATATTAAGTAAAAATGGTTGTACCGATAACGATTTGTTTGCCCGTTCCGCTGAGCGTGAATATGCTTTAGAACCATCGCCCGAAGCTGCTCATAATTTGGCACGTCTGTTTTTAAAGAGAGAAGAATTTACCAAAGCTGAAAAATATTATAAAGAAGCATCAGAAACACAACAAGACAGTGAAAAGAAAATGCTTTATTATTATGAGTGGAGTCAGTTAGCCTTTGCTCAGGAAAATTTTCCGAAAGTCAGAACTTTATCAAATAAAGTATTGGCAATAGACCCGAATTACGGAAAGGCTTATATTATGATTGGAAAAGCGTATGCTGCATCTCAAAAAATGAAAATAGGAAAAGAGGTTCCCGAGCATAATGCTGTTTATTGGGTTGCCGTTGATGCATTTTATAAAGCAAAAAGTGTTGACCCGTCAGTTGCCGAAGAAGCAAATAAATTAATTGCAACTTACTCTAAATATTTTCCTAAATACGAAGAGTGGTTTATGGCTGTAGGTACAAAAGAAGGAGAATCTTACACTGTGGGAGGGTGGATTAATAAAACAACAAAAGTCAGATTTTAATTTAATATTAAGTTTTGAAAACATTAATATCATATATTAAATATTTAGCAAAAACCCCTTTATTGTTAGGGGTTTTTGTTTTTTTTATTTCGTGTGAAAATGATATTGAAGAGGTAAGAGAATTAACCACTAAGCAAGATTCGGCAATAATAAGTGCTACAAATGTAAAAATGCAATACACCACAAACGGACAAACCGATGTAATAATGGAAACGCCTTTATTACAGCGATTTATTGAAAGTAATGGTGAAACATATTTGGAATTTCCCGACGGCATTCATCTGTATTTTTACAACGATTCAGGAACTGTAACATCAACATTAAAAGCAAATTATTCTATTTATTACGAAGATAAAGGACGTTGGATTGCTAAGTATAATGTTGAGGCTGTAAATGAAAAAGGCGAAAAATTAAATACCGAATATTTGGTTTGGCAGCGAGACAAAGAACAAATAAGTTCCGATCAGTTTGTAAAACTAACTACAAACGAAGGAGTTATTTATGGTGATGACGGTTTTGTGGCAAATCAAACATTTACCAGCTGGGAGGTTATTAACGGACGAGGAGAATTAAATATTAATACCGATGAGTAATAAAAATAAAACTATTAATGTATTAAAAAGAGTTCTTGAAACACTTTGGCTGGTTGTTGCTCTTTTTGCTCTTGCTATAGCTGTAAGAGAAACATCAAGAGTAGGAATAAAAGATAGTCTTTTGTTTTATCTGTTTAGTGGAATAGCATTCTTTTTTTATTTTATCAGACGAAAACAAAGAAAAAACATAGAACCTTGAATTTGCAAAAAAATCTTTTCTTTGCAAATTTTAGTATAATTTGTTTAATTTAGAACGAACTAAAATATTATTACATCCAAGTTTTAACAATGAAACATCCATGATGATTTTATTTAACACACACAGCTTGTTCCGGTTTACTCCGATTTTTCGGAGAAGTTATTTCGGAAAGCATGATTATTGTAGAAATACAAAATTGAAAGTGTGAATTAGCTAACAGGCGGTTACATCCGGCAATTGAAAAGTAAAATATAATTAGATGAATATTATTGTTGTTATAATTATTACAATATTGCTGTCAGCATTTTTTTCGGGTATGGAAATAGCATTTATTTCTGCCAATAAATTGCAAATGGAAATAGATAAAAAGCAAAACATGTTTGCTTCAGGCATTTTGCGAATATTTTCTGAAAATCCGGCACAATATATCACCACAATGCTTATTGGTAATAATCTGGCATTGGTTATTTATGGTGCTATGATGGCTCAGCTGATAGAACCTTCGGTGCGAACGGTTTTTCAAAGCGATGGAATGGTTTTACTAATTCAAACTATAATATCTACTTTGATAATTCTTTTCTTGGCTGAATTTTTTCCTAAAGCACTTTTTAATATCAACCCCAATAAAACATTAAAGCTGTTTACAATACCTGTTTTTATTTTTTATGTTATTTTTTATCCCATAGCAAAATTCACAACTTTTATATCACGATTTATTATTAAAGTTGTCTTGCGAGTTTCTGTTTCCGAAGATAAAAATATGAGCTTTGGCAAAGTTGATTTAGACCATTTTATTAACGAAACACAACCTGAAGATGCAGAAACCAATGATTTTGACCACGATGTTAAAATTTTTCAAAATGCACTTGATTTATCAAATATAAAAATCAGAGAATGTATTGTTCCCCGTCCCGAAATTCAAGCTATATCAATTGACGACAGCGTTGAACATCTTAAGCAAATGTTTATTGAAACAGGACATTCCAAAATAGTAGTTTACGAAGATTCTATTGATAATATTATAGGGTTTGCGGCATCAATACAGTTATTTAAAAAACCACAATCCATTAAAGAGATGTTACAAGCATTACCTATTGTCCCCGAAACTATGTCGGCAAATAAATTACTGGCTCAGTTTATTCAAAACAATAAAAGCATAGCACTTGTTGTTGATGAATTTGGCGGCACATCGGGAATTGTGACAATGGAAGATATTCTTGAAGAGATAGTAGGAGATATTCAAGATGAACATGATAAAAATGACCTTGAAGAACAAAAAATATCCGATACCGAATATAAATTATCAGGCAGGTTAGAAATAGATTATTTGAATGATAAATATAATATTGACTTGCCCATATCGCAAGATTATGAGACAATTGCAGGTTTCATTCTTGCAAATTACGGTTCAATTCCGGCGGTAAATGATATTGTGCAAATTGATAGATTTGAATTTAAAATTATTAAAGCAACAACAACAAAAATTGAACTTGTTTATCTGAAAATTAACGAATAAATAAATATTTTTTTGAGACAAAGGATATATTAACACTCAAACAGTAGTAGTAAATAATTGAAAATAAATATCTTAATAAAGAATAATTAATTAAATATTTAATTCAAAGAAGATTATATAAATTTTATTATATTCGTAGCCTGAAAATTTAATATCATTTTTAAAAATATAATAGAAACAAATGGCAACATTACAGAAAATTAGAAACAATGCGGGATTATTAGTGTCAATTGTTATCGGATTAGCATTATTGGCATTTATATTGGGAGATTTATTTCGTTCAAGTAATTCAATTTCTGCCAAGTCGCGTTCCGAAGTGGCGGAGATAGCAGGAAAAGCAGTTAGTATTCAAGAATACCAAGCAAAAGTTGACGAAAATATTGAAAATTATAAAAGTAACTCCGGGCAAACATCTCTTGAGCAGTCTATGATAGAGAACATTCGTGAGCAAACATGGAAACAAATGGTTCATGAATATGTTATGAGCGATGCTTACGAAGAGTTGGGAATAGCTATAAGCGGAGAAGAACTTTTTGATATGGTGCAAGGTAACAATATTGATCCTCAAGTTCAACAAATTCCTATTTTTCATAATCAACAAACAGGACAATTTGATAGAGCTTTAGTAATACAGTTTCTTAAAAATATGGAATTAGATCCTTCGGGAAAAGCAAAATCATCGTGGGCTGCTTTTGAAAGAGCTCTTATAGAACAAAAAATGGATCAAAAGTATAACACCTTAATCGAAAAAGGATTATTTGTAACAAATATACAAGCAAAGAAAGATGCCGAAGCAAAAAATACTAAGGTTGATTTTGATTATATAGCTTTAGTTTACAATACAGTAAGTGATAGTGCTATTTCTGTTACTCAGGATGAATTGCTTGCCTATTATAAAGAAAATATAGATAAATATCAGCAAAAAGAATCAAGAACAGTTAATTATGTAACTTTTCCTGTTATTCCTTCGCAAGAAGACGATAAGCAAACAAAAGAGTGGGTTGAAAAAATAAAAGGAGAATTTGCTGAAATAGAGAACGACAAGCAATATGTAAACCTTAACTCAGATGTTCCTTTTGTTGATAAATATTATGCAAAAGACGAATTACCCGCAAGTATAAGCAATTTATTTGAAGCAGAACAAGGAACTGTTTACGGACCTTATAAAGAAGACAATGCTTATAAATTAACAAAAGTTGTAGAGTTTAGAAATATTCCCGACTCTGTTGAAGCTCGTCATATATTAATTAAACCTCAGCAAGGTGTTGATGCTAAAGCTATAGCTGATAGTTTGCTCGAAGTAATAAAAAATGGCGAAAATTTTGCCGAATTGGCAAAAAAATATTCCGATGACGGTTCGGCTTCAAAAGGTGGTGATTTGGGTTGGTTCTCTGAAGGACAAATGGTAAAACCGTTTAACGATTCTTGTTTCCTTGGTAAAAAAGGCGATAAATTTATTGTTTACTCTCAATTTGGTGCTCATGTGGTTGAAATTCTTAATCAAAGTAAAACAACCAGAAAGGTTAAAATAGCAACAATAGTAAGAACAATAGAACCAGGTACAAAAACTTATCAAGCAGTATATGCAAAAGCAAGTAAATTCGGAGGAACAAATCGTACTTTTACTGCATTTAGAGATGCTGCCGATAAAGATGGATATACAATAAGAACTGCATCTATAAAAAGAGAAGATAAGAAAATTGCTAATCTTGAAAACCCGCGTCAGATTATTCGTTGGGCTTACGAAGCCGAAGAAGGAACAGTATCCGATATATTTGAACTCGGTGATGTTTTTGTTGTTGCGGCACTTAAATCGGTTCAAGAAGAAGGAGATGCTCCTTTTGCTAACGTAAGCATTGATGTTGAACGTGAAGTAAGAAAAGATAAAAAAGCAGAATATTTAACTAAACAAATTTCAGAAGCAAAACAAAATGCAAACACTATTCAAGCTGTTGCCGATAAATTAAATACTCCCGTAAAAGAAGCTAAAGGTGTTACTTTTGCTGCTTATGCTATTCCCGGTATGGGTTATGAGCCAAATGTACAGGCTTATGCCGTAGAATTACCTGCCGACAAAATTTCTTCATCTATAAAAGGAAACAGAGGTGTTTACTCTATAGTTGTTAAAAATATTCAAAAAAATGAAAATGTTAATTTGGCAAACGATAAAAATGCTTTATTACGTTCTTATCGTTCACGAGTAGGATATCAACTATACGATGCTATAAAAGAGGCTTCGGATATTGTTGACAACAGGTCGAGATTTTATTAGTAGAAATATTATTATATAAAACAAAAAAACCGCTACTAATCAGTAGCGGTTTTTTTGTTTTATCGGTTTAATTATAATT
>CAYRJP010000046.1:0-13843 GCA_964424425.1 uncultured Bacteroidales bacterium
CGAAGTACGTAGCAATTCGTTTATTAAAACAACGCCTTTCTATTAAGTGATTTTTATATACCGTAAAAAAAATATTTATTTATCACATCTAATTACTATTTTTGCAAACTATTATATTTTAACACAGTAATTAATAAACATAAATAAAATGGCAAAACCGGAAATTGCAACCAAGTATAATCCTGCAAGTGCAGAAGACAAGTGGTATAAATATTGGATGGACAACGGATTTTTTAAGTCAACACCTGACAAACGCGAACCATATACAATAGTTATCCCGCCGCCAAATGTTACAGGAGTATTGCACATGGGGCACATGCTCAATAATACCATTCAGGACATTTTGGTCAGAAGAGCACGCATGCAAGGTAAAAATGCCTGTTGGGTTCCCGGTACCGACCATGCAAGTATTGCAACCGAAGCAAAAGTTGTTGCAAAACTAAAACAAGAAGGTATAGACAAATCGCAACTTTCACGCGATAAATTTTTAGAGCATGCTTGGGAGTGGAAAGAAAAACACGGAGGAATAATTCTCGAACAGCTTAAAAAACTCGGTGCATCGTGCGACTGGGACAGAACATCGTTTACCATGGACGATGCATATTACGAAAGTGTTATCAATACCTTTATCGATTTATTCAATAAAGGGCTTATTTACCGTGGAGTAAGAATGGTAAATTGGGACCCGCAAGCACAAACAGCAGTTTCCGACGAAGAGGTTATACATAAAGAGGTAAAATCAAAATTATATTATTTAAGATATAAAGTAGAGGGGTTAGATAATGAGTATGTAACCATAGCAACAACACGTCCTGAGACTATACTTGGAGATACTGCCGTTTGTGTAAATCCTGCCGACGACAGATACAAGCATTTGAAAAATAAGCGAGTGTTGGTACCGCTTATTAATCGTTCGGTTCCTGTTATTCAAGACGAATATGTTGACATGGAATTTGGAACAGGGTGTTTAAAAATAACTCCTGCACACGATATTCATGACTATGAAATAGGAATTACACACAATCTTGAGACTATTGACATTTTTAATGATGATGGAACACTTAACGAGAAAGCACAGCTTTTTGTTGGGAAAGACCGTTTTGCCGTTAGAGATGAGATAGTTCCGGAGTTGGAGAAAGCAGGTAGCCTTGTTAAAATCGAAGATTATATAAACAAAGTAGGTTTCTCGGAAAGAACCGATTCTGTTATCGAACCTAAATTGTCGATGCAGTGGTTTATGAAAATGAAAGATATTTCAAAACCCGCATTAGATAGCGTAATGAATGACGATGTAAAGTTTCATCCCGCTAAATTTAAAAATACTTATAAGCATTGGATGGAAAATATTCAAGACTGGTGTATAAGTCGTCAGCTTTGGTGGGGACACCGTATTCCCGCATATTATATAGAGCAAAGCAACGATTATATTGTTGCAAAAACCAAAGAAGAAGCACTGAAACTTGCTGTTGAAAAAACAGGAAACAGCAAACTCACAATCAACGACTTACATCAAGACGAAGATGTGATGGACACATGGTTCAGCAGTTGGCTATGGCCTATTGCAGTATTCGACGGCATTAGGAATCCCGAAAATGAAGATATAAAATATTATTATCCAACAAACGACCTTGTTACAGCTCCCGAAATTATGTTTTTTTGGGTGGCACGTATGATTATTGCAGGTTTGGAATATGAGAAGCAGATACCTTTTAAAAATGTATATTATACAGGTATTGTTCGCGACCAGCAACGTCGTAAGATGAGTAAGTCATTAGGAAACTCACCCGACCCGATTGAGTTGATGAAAAAATACGGTGCCGACGGAGTGCGTGTGGGAATGTTACTTTGTTCGCCTGCCGGTGGCGATTTACTATTTGAAGAGTCGTTACCCGAACAAGGGCGAAACTTTGCAAATAAGATATGGAATGCTTTCCGTCTTGTAAAAAGTTGGGAGATAGATGAAAATATTGAACAACCGGCATCGGCAAAAGCCGGAATAGAGTGGTTTAATGAAAAACTGAATCAAACAATTGAAATACTTAACGACCATTTCGATAAATTTCGTTTATCCGATGCATTAATGACTGTTTATCGTCTGTTTTGGGATGAATTTTCATCGTGGTATCTTGAGATAGTAAAGCCTGCATACCAAACAGCTTGCGATAAAACAACCTATGATGAGACTATTGAAATATTCGAAAAACTGTTGAAGTTGTTGCATCCGTTTATGCCGTTTATTACCGAAGAAATTTGGCATCTGATAAAAGAGCGTAGTGATAAGGACAGTATTATGTTGGCTCAATGGGTTGAGATTGGCAAATACGATGCAAAAAAACTTGAACGTTTTGAAGAAGCAAAAGCCGCTATCACCGAAATACGAACTGTTCGTAAAAATCGTAACATCTCTTACAAAGAAAAACTCGACCTTAAAGTTAATCCCGATACCGACGGATATTCCGATGAAAATAACAGCATTATTATTAAAATGGGAGCACTTAACGATATTGAAATTGTTGACCAAAAAGTTGATAATGCAGCAGCATTTATGGTAAAAACCAGCAAGTTTTTTATTCCGCTCGGTAATAATATTAATGTAGAAGAAGAACTTGAAAAACTTGAAGCTGACCTAAAATACCAGCAAGGATTTTTAAAATCGGTAAAAGGAAAATTAAGTAACGAAAAATTTGTTAACGGAGCACCTGCAAAGGTTGTTGAAACAGAAAGAAAAAAACAAGCCGATGCCGAAGCAAAAATAAAAGCAATAGAAGAGCAAATTGCCGCTTTGAAAGGTTAACAATATTATAGGTGGTGTGTCTTTAAGATACATCCCTTATAAAAATTATCAAATTCTCAACAATACCTTGCGTTTTAATATCTGTTAATATCAAATTAACAATTAATACGTAAAACGATAATAAATACAATTATTGCATGTATATTTGAAATACCGTTAACCAAAATTTTTAATTATGCAAAAAAGTATTTTAATTGTTGTAATCTTGTTAAGTGCAATATTTGCAAAGTCGCAAGAGTGTAATTTGTATATTCCCGACAGGGAAGGAGCAAAATTGGAACAAACCAACTACAATGCCAAAGGTAAAGTAGAGTCGGTGCAAACAATGGTGGTAAAAAAAGTATCTACAACACCGAAAGGCAAAAAAGTAGATATTCATTCTGTTATTAAAAATGTAAAAGGTGATGAGCCGCCTGTTGAAGTTGACTATACAATGTGGTGTAGAAACGGAGAATTTTTTATCGATTTAAAACGCTTTGTATCAGGCGAATATCTTGCGAGTGTTGATGCAAAAGTAACTTCTGATGATATGGGTTATCCTGCCAATATGAGTGTCGGACAAAAGTTAGATAACGGTTCTGTTTCCGTAGCAATGGGAGCTTCGGGAGGACCAACAGCCATGACTATGACTGTAAATATTACAAATCGCAGAGTAACAGCCGAAGAAGATGTAACAACCGATGCAGGAACTTTTCATTGTTATAAAATAGAGTATGATGTTGATACTAAAATGGTAATGTCGTTTAAAATGAAAGGTGCCGAATGGATTGCCAAAGATGTAGGAGTAATAAAAAGTGAATCTTACAATAAAAAAGGAAAACTTACGGCTTACAGTTTACTTACTAAAATCGAATAAAATATTTACTTGATTATTTACCTTGTCCGCATGAATTATCATGCGGACTTTTTTATTTAACCTGACTTATGCAATAGAAAAATATTTTCCCCTTATTGGATAGTTTGGGTTTAATAATTATTTTTTATAACAAATAAAGGGTGATTTGAATATTCAAGTTTATAATTTAGTATATTTATAACATATTAAAATACACTTATACAATAGTTTGTTATAAATTTGTGTAATTTGTTGATTATTAGATTGATAGTCGGGTAGAATTTATTGTCATCTAACTATTTGTAAATCAATAAATTCGTGCATTCGTGGCTGAAAATTTAACGAACTATTATTATAAATAACTGAACATTATTGATTTTGTAAATTTTAAGTCTGTGAAACATCCATGATAACTTTATTTAACACACACAGCTTGTTCCGGTTTACTCCGATTTTTCGGATAAGTTATTTCGGGAAGCATGATTTATAAGTAGAAATACAAAATTGAAAGTGTGAATTAACAAACAGGATGTTCCGGCTGACTATTAAAAATTAAAATATAAACAGATGAAAAAGTCAGTATCTATTATTATATTTCAGATTGCTGTTTTATTGTTTGCAGGCAATCTTTATTGTCAAGATATAAACTATCCCAAAGAAATTTTAAATAATCTGGCATCGCGTAATATGTGCGGACGGGGTTATGTTAAAAATGGAGATGCAAAAGCTGCAGCTTACATTTCCTCAGAATTGGATAAACTTGATATGTTAAGTTTTGATAAATCATATTTTCAAGAATATTCGTTTGCAATGAATACTTTCCCGAAAAACATGAAAGTTATTTTAGATAAAAACGAATTGCATCCTGTTTATGATTATGTTGTAGCCCCCGATTGTAAAACAATAAAAGGAGAATTTAAAATTAAATATCTTCCTTCTGCTGCTGACACTAACGATGCTATTTACGATAGTATAATAAAAATAGATTATTCGGGATATTTTGTTGTTGCAGATTTTCCTAATCGTAAAATAGCAAGAAACAATCCGCTTAAAGCATCGGGAGTAATTGTGCCAAAAGATAAAATCCATTGGTGGGTATCAACGGGACATACTGTTTCCGAAGTGCCTGTAATAGTAATTTCAGCATCTTTAATGAAACTTAAACCTCATAAAATATCAGTAGATATTAAAAATAAATTTATCAAAAATTATAAAACTCAAAATATTATTGCTTATATAAAAGGAGCTCAAACTCCCGATTCATTCTTGGTTTTCACAGCTCATTACGACCATCTGGGAATGATGGGATATGGCAATATTTTTTGTGGAGCAAACGATAATGCAAGCGGTTCCGCAATGTTACTATGGCTTGCCAAGTATTTCTCATTACATCGAGCCGATTTAAAATATTCGGCTGTATTTATGTTTTTTTCAGGCGAAGAAACAGGACTGTTAGGGTCTAAATATTATACAGAGCATCCGTTGTTTCCGCTTTCGCAAATAAAATATCTCATCAATCTTGATATGGTTGGAACAGGAAGCGAGGGTATTTCAATTGTCAACGGAAAGAAAAACAGTGAAATATCAAATGCAATGATAGAAATAAATAAAAAACATAACTGTTTTACTGACATAAAATTAAGAGATGAGTCGTGCAATAGCGACCATTGTTTTTTTGATAAAGCAGGAGTTCCTGCAATTTTTATTTTTACACGCGGTTCCGAATTTGCCGAATATCACAACCTTGATGATGTTCCGGAAGATTTACCGCTCACAAAATTCTCTGAACTTAAAAATTTACTTATAGAATTTGTAAAACAATAAAACTATGGGGATAATTATAAGAATGCTGTTTTGGATACTGTTAATATTCGGTGGAGGCTATTTCGGTTATATTCTTGATAATAAATTATTTCCCGGTGTTAAAATAGGAATGTTATTACATGCAATAAGTTTTATTATCGGTTTGGGGTTAATGATGTTGGTAATGCGAATAAGTAAAAACACAGGAAGAACACTTGCTAAATACGGCAGAAAGGGAAAGTTAAGACGACTCGATACTAATGTTTTGGTAACACAAGGTATCTACAGTTATATGCGACATCCTATGCATCTGGGGCTTTTTTTGTTTCCGCTGAGCTTTGCTTTTATAACAGGAATTATTTCGTTTATAATAATAATTGTTCCTGCTGAAATAGTTATAATGCTTTTGTTGATTAAATTGTTAGAAGAACCTGAAGCTGTTGCAAAATTTGGTGATGAATATCTTCAATATAGAAAGACAACACCGGCATTTTGTTTACGGATTAAGTGCTTAAAAGAATTGCTTAAAAAACCTATTTGTAAATAATTGAGTTTATTAATTCGTCAAGTTTTTTGCGAATAATTTTGTTTACTGCCGATAATGCTTTTTTTGCTTGTTCTTCAAATTTCTTTATTTCCTCAAATTCTTCGTCGGTATGCGGAGGAAAATAGTCATCGTCAATTTGATAACTGCTCAATTCTGTAATTCTGGTGTTTAAAAGTTCTCTGTAATCTTTTAATTCCGAGAGACTTAGTTTTTCTAAATTTTTCATAGTTATAAGTTTTATTTTAATACATTGACGTTTTACATAAAGTTACGAAAAAACGGCAACAAAATCAATAGCAGTAGATATAAAAAAAGCCTGAATTAATCAGGCTGCATATAATTTATAATTAAAATTTTACTCTATATAATTTCCGTCATCATCTATTCCTATCAGTTTAATGGGAATATTTTTTAATTTGGCATATATCTCACCCTCCGATTGAATATCGTCATCGTCAATATTGTAATACCATTTAATTTCAATATTAATACCTGATTTATAAAACTCTTCAAGTTTGGTTAAAATAAGCGAAATCATTTTAGCAGAAGCGGAATTTAAATAATCAACCTTAAAACTGAAAACTATTCCGTCTTGAATTTTTCCCATATTTTGTTCAATCCATTGCAAAACAGGCTCGTATGTTTTTACAACATTCTCAGGTAACGAACGACCTGATATTTCAAACAACTTATTGCCCGGGTCAAAAATAATTTTCGGCGTTTTTGTTGTTTGTTCAATTATTAAAGGTGTAATATTCTTTGACATCTTTCTTAAATTTTCAACAAGTTAATAATTTTTATTTATTTGTTAATAAGAAAATTACATTTTATTTAATGTCTATTTTCTTAATAGATAGTATATGCAGATTAAGAAACTAAACACAAAATAAGCATTTTATTTTTTAAATCTTAATTTTTTCTTGTTTTATTATTGTTTAATACACGATTATTACGTTTTGTATAATTACGCAAAGTAATATACGATATCGCACTCACAAGAACCGAGCCAAGAATATAAAACACACCCATAAACATTGTCAGCCAATATTCGCCTTGCTGCATATAGTCTATGTTTTGAGATGTAAAATATTTTTTGTTGAAGGAAATAAAAACGATTAAAATGAAAATAGCATAAAAAATATTGGCTATTATAATATAATTTTTGCTTGATGTCAAATAATATAAAACCAACCCGATACATAAAAGAATAATAAATATTATTATACTGTAAACACCTGATTTTGATAGCAATACAGTGTAGTTGTCTTTAAGTAATTCTACATTATCAAACAAAGTGTTAAAATTTGAAAGAATACTTAACAGTAAAGCTCCTCCTGCTGTCAGCAATAAAAAAAATATTATTATAAAAATTTTTTGCAGCTTCATTTTTGTCAATTAATTAAATATTGTTTATTGCATCCTTTAATTGAGCCATTGCTTGTTCTATCGTTTTTCGATTACATCCTATATTCAACCGCACAAAACCTTCACCTCTGGGTCCAAACATACTACCTTCGTTTACAGCTATTTTTGCTTTCTTAAAAAAGAAATCTCTAATTTCTTGTCCGGTCATGTTTAATTCTCTGCAATCAATCCATAATAAAAATGTTGATTGAGGAATAATTACTTTTAATTTCGGGATATGTTGTTTTACAAAACTGTCAACATATTCAATATTCTCTTTAAGATAATCAATTAGTTGACTAAGCCATTCTTCACCATGAGTGTAAGAAGCAATTAAGGCTTCTGTCCCAAAGATATTTCCCATATGAAGATGAGGAATACGCAATGCTTTTTCGTATTGTTCAAGCAGGTTTTCATTTGCCGAAATTACATAAGATGTGGTAAGTCCCGCAACATTAAATGTTTTGCTGTGCGACATAACCGTTATTGAATTTTGTGCCGCTTGTTCCGATATGCTTGCATAAGGAATATGCTTTGCGGGAGAGTAAACAACATCGGCATGAATTTCGTCGGATACCACAAGAATATTGTTTTTATGGCAAATATCACTTATCCTTAAAAGTTCTTCTTTGCTCCATACTCTTCCGCCCGGATTGTGAGGGTTACACAACAACAGCATTTTTGTTTTATCGGTTATTTTCGATTCTAAATCGTTAAAATCTATCTCAAAATTACCGTTTTTAAGTTTTAAATTATTATAAACTACTTTTCGTCCTGTATTTTCTATTGATTCAAAAAACGGAAAATATACAGGAGGTTGAACAATTATTTCATCATTTGTATTTGTAAATTGTTCAATGGCAATTGTAAATCCTGCCACTACTCCAGGGCTAAACGATATCCACTCTTTCTTAACATTCCATCCGTGACGCTTATTAAGCCAGTTGATAATGCTTTGAAAATATCTGTCGGTTTTAAAACTGTATCCGAAAACTTCGTGTTCCAATCGTTTTTTCAGAGCATCAATTACAAACGGAGGAGTTTTAATATCCATATCGGCAACCCACATGGGAATAGCATCGCTAACTCCCCAAAATGCTTCCATTGCATCGTATTTTATGCAATCGGTATTTTTTCTATAAACAGGTTCATCAAAGTTATATTTCATAGTAGTTAAAGAAAGTTATGATATTATATAATAAAAAACAACGCCGTTATCCGGCGTATGTTTTTTTATTCATATGTATGAAAAGTTATATTTATTAAGCCCACGAACAGTCATAAACGGTTTTGGTGCTTCCTTTTGTCAGTGATTCCGATATTTTAACTTCCACACCGTTACACCCTGATATTTCAAGAGCCTTTTCTATCCAACCGCCTATTCTATGTTCGATAACTTCGCTTGGCATATCAAATTTTGTCATAATAAGTTTAACCGAATTTGCTTTTCTGTCGACAACTTCCATTTGTGAAGGGCGATAATATGCTGTAATAATTCTACTTGCTCTTGAAATGATATGACTCGGAGAACTGAATTTTACATATATTTTATAAATACCGTGCAGTGATATTTCGGCACTGTGACGCCCCAATTCCCATGCTCCTTTTTTTGTATCTCCATTAAAAAACAATACACCTACTTTTAATGTGGGAGTAATTGCTCCATCGGTAATAGGATACCAGTTTGCAGAACTTAATGCATTCATAATTTGTTGCGACTCGGGAGGTAACGATTTCATCCATTTGGCATATTCACCGGGGTATTTAATTTTAACAAATTCAGGTATCGACTTTACTGCGGTTCCTTTTATTTCCATGGTTAAAAATAATAAATGTAAAAAGATAATTGTTCATAAAAATAATAATAATTTTCAGATTGCAAAAACGAAAATAATTGTAAGTATAAATTTATTTTGTAATTACTGCAAAGTTATCTTAAGGAGAAGTTTTAATAATAAGCAGATTTGTTACAGAATAATTTGAGTTTTTACAAAAGTATATATTTTTTTGACTCTGCTAAAATTAAGGTTGATAAATTTTAATGTTATTTAAGTTTTGCAGAGATAATAGTTTCCAATATTTTTTCTTTTTGTGACGGATGAAACCAAATAATACTTTTATCTCTGTTCCACCAAGTTAGTTGTCGCTTGGCGTAATGGCGAGTATTGCGTTTTATTAATCGTATTGCCTCTTGCAAATCGTAGTTTCCGTCAAAATATCCGAACAGTTCTTTATAACCTACTGTGTTAAGTGCGTTCAGGTTTCGATATTGGTAAAATTGTTTTGCTTCGTCAATCAAACCGGCTTTTATCATTTTATCAACACGCAAATTTATTCTGTTGTATAACTCTTCACGTTCCATAGTCAGTCCTATTTGGATAATATTAAAAGGACGTTCTTTTTTCGGGTTGGTTCTCAGTTGTGAATATGGTTTTCCCGTCATTTCAAATATTTCAAGGGCTTTCAGTATTCTTTTGTAATTATTCAGGTCAACAATATTGTAAAAATCGGGGTCATTTTTTTTTAGTTCTTCTCTAAGTTTTTCAATGCCGTAAGTTTCATACATTTTTAGATATCTCTTTCTAACCTTTTTGTCTATTGTCGGTAAATCATCAATACCTTTTATTACCGCATCAATATATAATCCCGAGCCGCCTGTCATTACAGCATATTTTTTTGTTTCAAACAGTTTTTCGAGTAAATCAAGAGTTTGAAATTCAAATTCACTGGCATTGTAATAATCATGAATTGACAGATTTCCGATAAAATGATGTTGAACTTCTGCCAATTGCTGAGGTTCAGGAACAGCTGTGCCGATTTTTAATTCACGATACATTTGTCGCGAATCGCATGAAATAATATGAGTATCAAGTTCTTTTGCAATTTCAATGCTCAAATCGGTTTTTCCGATGCCTGTAGGACCTAAAATAACAACAAGAGTATTTTGCTTTCGGCTGTTCATTTTAATACTTTTTTACATAATATAAAATTACCTAATTAATTCCTTTTGTTTGTCTATTATATTATTAATTATAAAAATATCACTACTCCATTCTAATAAACCCTTATTTAACCAATTAATACCTTCAAATATTTCTTGTTTATAATTTATTAGTGCTTGTAAATTCCAAGAGATAGGTTCATGATGAAAAATTCGATTTCTAAATTTTCTTATTCCATTAAATTTTGAGCTCATTGTTTTTCTCTTTCGTATATTTTTAGGACAATTTGGAAATGCTAATCGTAAATTTTTCTATAATGTTTTTTCAAATTTTGAATCCAATAAAGATGTCCAAAAACCAAAAGATAATTCTGCTATTACTCTGCCTGTTGTTATAGTTTTTTTATCTCTCAATAAATTATCTTTTGCCTCTGAAACTCTATCAATTTGAAAACGAGTAACTATTTTCGTAAATTCATCATTCTCAAACCAGCTATTATCACTAAATTTCTGTTTTAATTGATAATCAATATTATTTCTTAATCCAACTTCAAGAATTGATAATAAAGGATAAAAGGATTCTGAAATTTCAATATTTGCTTTATAATGTTTAACTGCTTTGTCAAAATTATTGAAGTGGTATTTTAAATATGGTTCAATGCGTTCTATTGATATTATCCTCTCTATTGCTTTTCTATCCATTTTTTATTACCTTTGCAATGTCGTCTCGGTAATTCCTCTCCCAGTTTTTATGCTGGTGATGAAGCCGGGTTCTTTGTTTTTTTATCCTTTCTACTCCAAAGATTACAATCATTCATTAATTATATTCATTAGTATTAGACTATCATTATTTTATTTTTCTAACAAAAAAACAACTAATAATCTTCAAGGTTATCAATATTTTCAAATCCCTCGTTAAAATCTATATCGTCATCTTTAAAATCGTCAATATCAAAATCATCATTTAAGTTTGTTGATATCTCTTTTGTTTGTGGCGGAATTGTGCCTTCTAATTTTGACACTGAAGGTAGTTGAATAGGCGATTCGGCATCAATTGTGCGAACAACACTGCCAAAAAAAAGGCGTTCGTTAAAATAATCAAAAATATATAGTATTCGTTGATTTTTTTCGGTAAAAAAGTCTTCTATTTTGGTATCTGCCATTATCTTAACATCGGTATCGTTCCCCATATTCACAAGAGCTATCTCTTGCAATTTTTCCCAATCGTCGTTGGTAATAAAAAAAGATGCAAGTTGCGATGAGTCGTATTTTAAAGTTTCTTGAATAGAGTTATGCAGTTGTTCAAAAGTTTGATTGTGATTAATATTAACATCAATCACAAAAGAGTCTTCTTCGTCCGAAATAAATCTAAAAGTAAAAATCATTATCGGTATGTAATTTGTTAATATTTAAAAAAATATCTCTTTACCCAAAAATGCTATTTGTTGTTTTGTTCAAACATTTTAACCAACTCTTCGGGGCTTTTGCCAAGATATTTCAACGATGCTTTGGCATCTTTTGCCAACGGATGATTAGGATATTCCACCAAAAATTGATTATAATATTTTTTGGCATTCTTTAAGTCGTTAAGTTGATTTTCGTAAACAAATGCTTTTAAAAACAAACATTCGGGAACTTTATAAAAATCATGATAGTTTGATAAAATTTTATCGTAATAAAAAATTGATTGACTACCTAATTTCAGATTCATTGCAATTTCTGCCGCTTTAAACAAAAAGTCAGCCGAAACAGTATCTTCGGGATATTGTTTCGAATAATTTACGTAAGTGTCAATCATATGAAGTCCCTTTTCTCTATCAAGAATCTGACTTGAATAAAGGTCTTTTTCAAGAATCTGTATCGATTCCAATTGCTTTTGTTTCACGTTGGTTTGCTTACACGAAGTTATTGACACACCTATTGCGACAATAAGAAATAAATATATTGTTTTCATCTGTTTATAATTTAATTTTCAATTGTCAGTCGAAACATCCTACTTGCTAATTCTCACTTTTAATTTTGTATTTATACAATAATCCTTATCAAGTGTGTTAAGCAAATTATTTTGGATATTTCATTTTACTGTTTTTATTAAATTCACCTTATGCAAAGTTAACGATATAATCGTTTAATTTCTTGTAAAGATATTCTATTTTTTGTTAAAAATAATCTTATAATTCGGAATTGTTTTTCCCTTTGCAATTGCATTCAGTTTTCCGTTAATTAATCGTTTTCTTATGGGCGATATTCTGTCGATAAACAGCTTGCCTTCCAAATGGTCGTATTCGTGTTGCACAACTCTGGCTTTTATTCCGTCCCATACTTCCGTAAATTCATTGAATTTCTCGTCGAAATATTTGATTTTCACTGTGCTTGGGCGAACAACATCTTCACGAATATTAGGTAAACTCAGGCATCCTTCGTTAAATGCTTTTTTTTCGTCTGTAAATTCCAATATTTCGGGATTAATAATTACTTTTTTAAAATCTTTCAACGATGGGTCGTCTTCTTCAAAAGGTGTTGCATCAATTACAATTAATCTGATGCTTTTATTAACCTGAGGAGCAGCAAGTCCTACACCGTCAGATTTATACATTGTGTCAAACATGTCGCCAATAAGTTTGTCGAGATTTTTATAATCGGCTGAAATTTCTTTGGCTCTTTTTCTTAACACCGGATGTCCGTAAACTGCAATTGGTAAAATCATATCTTGTTTTAATTTATTCTTTTTTAAAAATTAAATCCTGAACTTTTTTGTTCTAAAAACGATTGTAAAATAAGTGTTGCACTTATAGTGTCAACAAGTGATTTATCTTGTCTCTTCTTTTTTTTTAAACCTCCGTCAATCATTGTCTGTTTTGCAATTTTTGATGTAAATCTCTCATCAACCATATAAACGGGTATATCGGGAAAATGTTTGTTTAATTGTTTGATAAACGGCTTAATATATACCATCGATTCCGAATCGGAACTGTTCATTTGGCGTGCATGTCCTACAACAAAACTTTCAACGGGTTCTTTTGCCGTATAGTTTTTTAAAAATTCAATGGTTTTAGCTGCTTGCACGGTTGTAAGCCCGTTTGCAATAATCTGCAAGGTATCGGTTACGGCAATTCCCGCACGTTTTCTTCCGTAGTCAATGGCTAAAATACGTCCCATTAAAAGTTAATTTATATTTGCAATTGCTTTAATGTCGGCAATAATTTTTTGTGCCAACTTTTGTGCCTGCTCTTCCGATTTGCTTTCGGAATAAATACGAATTATCGGCTCGGTATTCGACTTTCGCAGATGCACCCATTCATCGGCAAAATCAATCTTTACCCCATCAATATCGTTAATTTTTTCGTTTGAATATTTCTCTTTTATTTTTGTTAAAATATTGTCAACATCAATTTCGGGAGTCAGCTCAATTTTATTTTTTGAGATAAAATATTCGGGATACGATTTTCTTAACTCCGAACATTTTTTACCTGTTTTTGCAAGATGACTTAAAAATAGAGCAATACCCACCAAAGCATC
>CAYRJP010000047.1:0-13540 GCA_964424425.1 uncultured Bacteroidales bacterium
AAAATATATGAAACTAATATTAACTAAAATAAGAAATTCAATCCAATATAAACTCCCATATTTCCATCTTGCTTATCAACAGGCAAACCTACATCGGCAGCAATTATAAAATTCTGATTCATAACTATATGCAAACCGGCACCATAACTGATATGCAGTTTATCTTTTTGATCGTTAAAATATTGACTTTTTTCATCATCCGGAACTTTTGATAAATCAATTTCATGTTCCTGAACTACTTGCCCCATATCCATAAACGGATTAAATGCCAAATAAAAATTTTGCTTGATAAAATGAAAATTATAAAACCTCCATCTAAACTCAAAATTGGCATATCCCACTCCTTTTCCGACAATACGGTTACGCTTAATTCCTCTGAGTGTTTTTGAACCTCCCAAACCATCGTTGTTTGATGTATTTGAAAATGACGATACCATGTAAGGGAGCATGTAAAAAGGAGCATCACCACCTATTACTCCTTGATAACCAAGCCTATAAACAAACGATAGCCGTTTTTTTATCAGAGTAAAATATTGTCTGTGAGTAATTGCAAGTTTTGTAAATGTAAAATCTTTATTAAAAGCCTGAAAAACAACCACCTCACTCCACAATCCTTTCATTGGATTTGGTTCATTATCTCTACTGTCGTAAACAATACCTGCCTTAAGATTTGTAAAAAAACCACCATTTTTTTCTTTATCCGATATAATTCCCCAATCAACATAATGGTCGTAAAGAGTAGCCGTATCAGGTAAAAGTCTGTCACCGTCTTTCCCTTTATTTAAATGATCAATATCAACTGTTCCTATTTCATAATTCATAAAGTTTATACCGGCAGCCCAATTAACATTTTTTATACCTGTTTTTCCTTGAAAATCAATTTTTGTTCTAAATATATTTCGCTTATGTTTATAAAATACTCTGGTTTTATATTTAGAACTTTCATCATCAAACCAATCTTTATTATAAACAGCCTGATAACCGTTAAATCCGGTAAAATCTAACGCTTGATCGGGTAAATAAGAAATATCTGTTGTTAATCTTACATTGGGAATAAGATGTTTTGAGTCGTAAAAAAACCTGTATATTCCGCTTCCTTTGGTATATCGGCTTATTTCACCATATAAAGAGTGATAATATTCAGGATAAATATCACCATTACCGTATTGAAAAAAATTAACTAAAGCTCCATACTGAAAACCTAAATCGGAATTGTAAGTAACAACGGGTAACGCTCCAAAGTTCCATCCCGTTTTTATTTTTTCGGATTGAATAGTGTCTTGACTTGATGCCGCTAACGAAACAATGCTCAAAACAGATGTTAAAATAAGGTATTTGATTGTTTTCATAAGTTGATTATTATTTAATTATCAAATAAAATTGAAAGATTGCAATCTTCAAGCAAGAATAACAAACACATGAAAATACACATTATTATTTATTTTTCAATATTATAATAAAAAAATGTCACCATATAAAAAATATGATGACATTTATAAAAAATAATACTTTCAGTTTCTTATTTTTGATTTCCTGTATTTGGTTCTTTTACAAATCCCGTAATACGTAAAACTACTTGCGACATAGACGGTGAATTGGTTATTACAGTAATTGATTTATTTTGTCTGTTACGTTTTCCTGCTGAATTAAATCTTACTTTAAGTTCACCTTTTTTACCCGGTTTAATAACAGTTTCGGGAGCTTCAACAATAGTACATCCGCACGATGCTTTTGTTTTTCTGATAATTAAATCTGATTTTCCGGTATTTTTAAATTTAAAAACATGATTTATAATCTCACCTCTTGTAATGGTGTCAAAATTAAATGTTTTTTGTTCAAACTCAATCTTAGGAGCTTTTGCAAGTTGCTGAGGTGTAAGTTTTGAGAAATCCTCAACAATTGTTGCACTTATTGATATTGAATATCTGTTATTGTTAGTATTTCCATTTATTGAAACAGGTATTCTGTCAAGCAAAAAGCCATAATCACCTTTTTTATGAGCGTCATATTTAACTCTTATTTGTCCTTTTTGCTTAGGTTTAAGAGTTGATGGAACTGCTTCTATTTGAATATACGGAGGCACATTTTTAAATCCTATTGTTAAATCATGGTCTTGAGTATTAACAATATCCAATTTCCCTTCTTTTATATCATTATCTTTAATTTTCATTAAAGCAAGATGATTTGTTTTTAATCTCAACTCACCCATAACTCTCGGATAATCATCTTCAAGAGTTCGAGGTTTTGGCAATACATTTACCGTAAACCTTAATATTGTTGTAGAAGGTGTTGTATTTGTAGTAACAGTAACCGATTTAGAATTTTTACCTACACGACGACGAGGGTCAAAAGCTGCTGTCACAAATCCTTTTCCTCCCGGAGGCACAGGTGCTTTTGTATAGTCAAGTGTTGTGCAACCACACGATGGTCTTACATTGTTTATTACAACCGGCTCACTACCTGTATTGGTAAATATAAATTTATGACTTACTTTCCCTCCTTCTTCTTTTACATCACCAAAATTATAAGTTGTAGCATCCCATGATATATTTGGTCCTTTTTGTTGTGCATATATTAGTATATTTGCAACTAATAATACAATAAATATTAATACTCTTTTCATATTAATTTAATTTTTATAATGTTATTAATTTCTGTTAATAAAGTTCAAAAATGTTATCAAAATTATTGTTTTTAAAGTAATTATAATGTTAATGATATGTTAAAAATTATTTTTTTTGATTAATAATTTCAAAACTGTAATATGTAGGATTTTGAAATACTCTAAGTTCAAATTCAGGTATTACTGCCATAATATGATCAAAAATATCAGCTTGAATACTTTCATAATTAGCCCATTGTTGGTCGTTGCTAAATACATAAATCTCAATAGGAATACCCTTTTCGGAAGGCTGTAACTGACGAACCAAGAAAGTCATATCGTTATGTATCTTAGGATGATTTCGCAAGTAGTTTTCAATATACTTTCTAAAAGTTCCTATGTTTGTCATTCTTCTGCCGTTTACCAATACTGAATTATCAATATTATTTTTTTTGTTATACTCCTCCAATTCTTTGGTTTTAGTTTTTATATACTCTTTCAAAAGTTTTATTCTATTAAATTTCTCTATCATTTCAGGAGAACAAAACTTTACACTTGTAATATCAATATTTATTGAACGTTTAATTCTTCTTCCTCCCGATTCTTCCATTCCCCGCCAGTTGGTAAACGATTCCGAAACCAAAGCATAAGTAGGAATTGTTGATATTGTTTTGTCCCAATTTTGAACTTTAACGGTATTTAATGTTATTTCAAGAACTGTTCCGTCGGCTCCATGTCCCGGCATCGATATCCAATCGCCTATTTTTACCATTTCGTTTGCCGATAATTGAACACTGGCTACCAACCCTAAAATTGTATCTTTAAATACCAACATTAATACGGCAGCCATAGCTCCCAATCCGGCTAATAATTTTACCGGCGAACTACCTGTTGTTATTGATATTATTGTGATTGCTGCTATAAAAACCACAAAAATATTCAGCAACTGAACATAACCTTTTATAGGTCGGGTTTTTGATATCTCGGTATGTAAATAAATTTCATGCAGTGCTTTTGAAAACGAAGTAAAAACAAGTGTTCCTACAACTGTAAGATAAATATAAATAATTGATTGTATTGCTCTAACTAAATGCGGATAATCTTTTAATGCAATTCCTATACTCCAATGAATTACCAATGCCGGAGCAACATGTGCCAAACGATTAAAAACTTTTCGTTTTAATATAATATCATCCCATTTATTTTTTGTTCTGTTAATAAAACTCGTAATAGAACGCACTATTACCTGTTTAGCAACTCGGTCGGCAATAAATGCAGTCAATAAAATAATTAATAATACGGCTCCAACTTTTATTGTTACGGTAATATTATCCGATAATCCAAACGATGTTACCCAATCATTAAAAAGATTATATTGATTATCCATAAATATTGTGTTAAATATTTTTATTTTTAAACTCTATAAAAAGCAAATGTATAATTTTGTATCGAAAAATATATTAAGTTTATAAATATATTTAACTTTATTAACAATTGATATTAAATATTTTGATTAACATTTTTATAAAATTATTATTTAATGCTGCGGAAAATATTAATATTTATTAGTGTATTTTTATTATTTCAAACTGTTTTTGCACAATCCGACAGTATAAGAAGAGTAAAATATTCTCCCGGATTTCGTTTTAAAACAGGACTATATATCACACATTATCAATTTATTAACAACTCACCTATACCTCTAAAGCGTATAGTTACAAAATATGACAAATCAAATTTCAATTTTTTTGACAAACTACTTAGCGATGAAACTGTAACTTATTACGACAATTTTGGTATTAAAAAAACTATTAAAGTTAATAATTTATGGGGGTTCTGCAGACGAGGTTCTATTTATATCAACTGGGGAGAAGATTTTAACCGAATACCTGTAATAGGCAATATCTGTCATTTTATTGCAACAATAACTATTGTAGAAGATAATTACAATCCTTATTACGGATACTATACTTATTCGATGCCAACAACATCTTCACGTTCAGAAATACTTCAATTTCTTATGGATTTTGAAACGGGCAAAGTTTTAGATTATTCAGTTGATAATGTATTGACTTTATTGAGTGACGACAGCCAATTATACGAAGAATATAAAGCTCTCGGCAAAAAAAAGAAAAAACAGATGAAGTTTTTATACATACGAAAATATAATGAAAAACATCCAATATATATTCCCGTAAAATAATTTTCTATGGACAACCTATTTGTTTGAAAATTTTAATAGTGTAATTTTGTTGATATTTTAAATTTTATTAATAAATTTATAATATCTGTGTATTAATATTTTTTATAAATAATTTAAATTTAAACTTATGAAGAAAGTAGCAATATTATTGATTTTATCTTTAAGTTTTTTTATCGGTAAATCTCAAACAGCCGTTGGAACACCCGAACAATTGGCACAATTTTATAAAACAACTACTTATGTTGTTTTAGAAAATAACCCGATGTTAATGTATAATCATGTTATAAAAGAAACCGTTGAAAAACATTGGACAATAACAGATTATGAATTTGTTACTTTTTCATCAGACGAGTTTGAAGAGGCAAGAAAAGACCCTAATAAATCTTTTTTAATTATGACAAAAGTGTATTTTGAAAAAGATAAAACAAAAGCTAAATACAATTATTTAAAAGTTTTATTGGGAGGAGATTATGAGTTTGTAAATCAAATGCCCGATATAGCTCATGTTCCTGTTTCTTATGTAAATGTTGATGAAGACACTTACGATTATAAACTCGGGATGTTAGTGCGATTTTTACAAAATCATATTGAACTGACAAAAAATCATCCCGAACTTAATTCTAAAAATATTTTAAAATATTATTATAAAAATTTAACGGCTGATGTTAAAAATAAAACTTTGTATGTAACAAAAACAGATTTGGCTAAAAATTTTAATTCATTGAATCAAATAAAATCTGTTTATCCTTACAAAGTAAAAATAGTTAGTCGTGAAGATATTAAAAAAGCTATTGACAACCACGATAAGAATATTGTTTTTGTTCACAAAGTAGGACCTGAAGGTTCAAAACGCAAAGCTCGTTGTTTTAATACCATTGTAGGTGCTTCCGATGCAAAAATGTATTATTTCAATTGGCATATGATTAGTGATAAAAAGCCCGAAGGATTAACTCAAAAAGACTGGAAAAAATTAGCTAAGGCTAAAAAAAAGAAGTAAAAAAATAAAAAAGCCGCTTTTATTAAGCGGCTTTTTTATTTTTTTATTTATCTGTTTTTCACCTTATAATTATCATAAAACCTAAACGAAGCCGCAAATGTTAACGATACTATTGCTGCTACCGAAACATACACAAAATTAGGTATCGGAACAGGATCTCCTGCCGCATACGAATGTAATCCCGACAGATAATAATTTACACCAAAATAGGTCATCAAAACCGAAAAGAAAGCAAACACCGACAATACATTAAATGTGAAAATTCCTTTTAATCCGGGCATTATTCGAGCATGTGTTACTATTGTATAAACAAGCACGGTAATCAAACTCCATGTCTCCTTCGGGTCCCAACCCCAATAACGTCCCCAACTTTCATTTGCCCATACTGCACCTAAAAATGTTCCTATGGTAAGAAAATAAAGCCCCAAAATCAAAGTGCGGTGATTTATTTTTGTAATTGAGATTATTGTTTCTTCAATTCTATTAAAATTCTTTTCATTCTGAACGGTTGTCAATACAAGGTTTATTATTCCCAATACAGCTCCAAGTCCTAAAAAACCATAACTACCCGTGATTGCCGACACATGAATAGTAAGCCAATACGATTTAAGCACGGGAACTAAATTTGTAATTTCGGGGTCCATAAAACTAAGATTGGCAACCATAAGAGTAAACCCTGCAAGAATAGCTGTTGCCGCCAATGCCAACTGCGACTGACGACTAAAAATAATACCGGCCAAAACTGTTATCATCGAAATAAAAACCAAACTCTCATATCCGTTACTCATAGGTGCATAGCCCGATATATACCAACGCCCTACAAATCCTAAAATATGAACAATAAATCCCGCAAAAATTATTCCGTAAAAAATTGTCACCAAGTAGTTGGGTAGTTTCTTTCCCGAAATAATACTACCAATAAGGAAAAATAGAAAAACAACTCCGAAAATAACATAAAACGGAAATAATTTTTTCAAAACATTCCACTTATAATACAAAATTTCAAAACTGATTCTTTTGTCCGACGGTAATTCGTAAGTAGCGTGTGTCTGCTGATATTTATGAATCTGCTCCACAAAAATATCGGGTTTTTCATAATTGCCCGACAGTATCGATTTTTGAAGCTCAATATAGTATGCAGCCATAATTTTTGTTAAAAAAACCGAATCATCGGTTGACTTTGCATATTTAAGAGCTTGAGCAGCAGGCAGCCATTTATTATTTTCACTCCCTTTTACAGGAAAAACATTCATAAAACGTCCCGAAAATAATGAATTACAGATATTTACGCGTTCGTCGGCTTTTATCACCGCCTTGTCAAATTTGTTTTGCTTTCCGGCAGGTGTATTGTATGCTTTATCAACCAAGCTATGCAATTTATATTGCGAATTAGCAGTAATAAAATCCATATATGCAGCATAATTCGATTTTATGCCCAAAACTTTTCTCAACTCTTTATTTGATATTTTAATAATCGGAATATTTACCCACAGGTTAGGATTTGAGTTCATCTCTAAAAACACCTGCACAGAATTCATTCCGTATATTTTATCTTTTCGAGCCAGCTTACGCAAAATATCCGAAGCAAAAGTATAAACAGGCTCTGTTCTGCCTTTACTGTCTTGAATAAGCAATCGCCCAAATTTATCGGCATGTTCAACAGACACATGTTTAATTACCTGTTCTTTTGCTTGTGTTTTTACAGGTTGCAAAAACAATAAAGTAAACAACAACAGCAATATTGTAGCGGGTTTAGATACTACTGTTCTATGCAAAAAAGTATTTTTATTTACCATAGACAAAATTATTCCCAAAAACAATAAAAAATATCCGATATATGTTATTGTTGTTCCCCAAGGGTCATAACTCACAGCAAGAATAGTCCCTTTTTCGTCGTTGTCGTAAGACGATTGATAAAAGCGATAACCTTCAGCTTTAAGAATATTATTCATATAAATATGAAACTCTTCTGTTTCTTTACCCGGTCGCATAATTTTTATATAACTTGAATACGATGACGGACTTCCCGACCCTGGATAACGTTTTATTTCAAAATCGTCGAGATACAGACTAAACGGTAATTCAACAATATCGTTGCAAAAATTTGCTACAACTTTTATATTGTCAATATAAAATTCTGTATTTTTCAAAAATTCACTAGAACTCAACCAAACAGTAAAATTCTGTGTAGTATCTTCCGACGAAACCGAAAAAACATAAGCAGGAGCTGCATTGGTATTGCCTTTACTTATTTGATAAGGCGAAATTACAGCCTCATCAAACATCTCTCTTACAACAATATTGCACTGCTTTGTTTCATAAAGAGTTTTCAGTTTAACAGGTGTTGACTTTACCTTTTCGGAAATAGCATTACGTCCCATTTGCGAAACGGCAATACTGTCTTTTGCCGTTAAATAAACAGTATCGTTAATTGTTGTAAAAATTATATCGGCACCGGTATCTGCATCGTAACTCAGTTTTAAATTACCTGCTTTTTTTGTTTCACCTTTGGCAATATACATATATCCATTGAAAGCATCATTAACCAAAAAAAATCCCACAATAGGCTCTCCTCCCTTAAAAGGAACAGCTCGCTCCACTGCATTCGGATAATAATATTGCACCGATAAATTTAATTTTTTATCGGCAACCTCAATATCATCGGAAAAATCCTTTGTGCTTTGAATCTCTTCTTCCGACCATTTATAATGTTTTGATTTTCCACCTTTTGAAAGAGTAATATTTATTGATTTATTTCCCGTAACTATTACCGACGACGATTCGCATTCGCGGATATGCATTGTCCCTTCAAACCCAAAATAACGTGTAATAGCAGCACCTGCAATCATTACAATAAGAGCTGTATGAAAAATAAAAAGAGTAAACTTTTGTCTTTTATAAAGTTTAAATCTAAAGATATTCCCGATAAGATTAACTGCAAACAATAAAAATAAAAGTTCAAACCACCAAGCATTATAAACAGCATTACGAGCCGCCTCCGAACCAAAATCGTTTTCTATAAAAGTTGCAACAGCCATTGAAGTTATACCCAATAAAAGAATAAAAATTGTTGTTGCCGGTGATATTAAAAAGTTTAATAGTTTCTTCATTTTTATTGTCTGTTTATATTTTGTCGCTAATCTACAAAAGTTTTATAAAATACAACGGAACAATTTTATACAACACTAAAAAATTATCCTGACAAAAATCATATTTACAACGAAAAATATACTTACATTTGTATCGTATTATTGGTTTCACTTTTGTGAATTAAAAGGGAATGTCGTGAAAATCGGCAACAGTTCCCGCTGCTGTGATCTCAAAATATGTTTATTATAACCTGCCACTGTTCCTTATTAAATAGGAATGGGAAGGCGTAATAAACAGAGTAAGTCAGAAGACCTGCCAATAATCACAGGTTTTGCAGTCTGCGGAGAACAGGCGGCTAATCGCTACGATACTTTGATTAAAGAATTTTCCGTCCTTAGTTTATCGTATGCTGCAAAATCCACAAGTTTAATTTAAAATGCAGATACGTTGATTTAAAACAAATTACTTTATTATTTACAGTTTAAAATAAAGAAACGGCAGTGTTCGCCAAAACCAACCGCCGCTTCATAAAAACAATAATACAAAATTTAAAAACTAAAAATTGAATTATTATGAAACAAAGTTACAAATTTTTGTTAGTATTAGTAAGTATAACTTTATTAAGTTTATACTCTTTCGGACAAGGTTTTGTGCATAAAACCGACAAAACAATTAACAGAATAAGAAGTTCTTATGACTTCAGAAAACTTGTTAAATTTTCCGATTTATTTACTTATCCTGATGATATAGGAAATAAAGATACTATTGCCGAAAACAGTGCTATAACAATTTCGTTTTCTTCAACAAACGAATCAAACCTGTTTTTCGACAGATACTATTATTCGCGATGGAGCGGACAATATTTTTACTATAAAGTTCCGGCAGATGTTTACGGATACGATACTTTAACAATAAATATTACCTATAAAGGTATTACTGCTACATCATTATTAATTGTAAATACCAATGCTATCAAATGTAAAAATGACAACTATACTATAAGTATCGGTGATACGATAATAAAAAAAATAACAACAAACGATACTCCGAAAAATTATCTAAATTTTGCATCTACCGAAATAATAGTTCAACCACATCACGGAAGCGTTTCTCTTTTTAATGACACCATAAAATATATTAACAATACAAATACCCAAAACTACACTATTGACAGCTTAATATACCGAATAGCTGATACCGACGGCAATTACGATACCGCAAAGGTAACATTTGATATTCATTATAATTCTTATGTTTCAAAAGTATTTGAATATTTACCCGGATGTGGACAGTTTGTAAACACCTCTTGGGCTGATACTGCCGCCGCTAAAAAAATAATCGGAAATACTTACGGCGGAGTTTCTCTCGGTGGTTTTGGAGGATATATTATTGCCGGATTCGACCAACCGATTGTTAATAGAGAGAAAAATCCTTATGGTGTTGATTTTACTGTTGTAGGAAATGCTTTTAGTAACTGGGGCGAACCTGCTGCCGTTATGGTTATGAAAGACGAAAACGGAAACGGACTACCAGACGACACTTGGTATGAACTTGCCGGAAGTGAATATTATTTTGATGCTTCAATCAAAAACCTTACAATGACATATATAAATCCTAAATACAACAAAAGACATTCTATTCCTTATAAAACCAATAAAGGATTTAACGGTATTATGAGAACAAACGGTTTTCACAGACAACAATATTATCCCGACCCTTATAGTTTCAATATAAGTCCTGATTCTGTTTCATATACAGGAACATTTACCAAATATTTATTAGACAAAAGCAATCCGCATTATATTGTAGCAAAACGTTTACCGTATTTCGGATATGCCGACTGTCATCAATCAAACTCTACTCCTACAAAACCACATAACCCTTATTTTAAAGACGAAAACGGAAATGTTGCCGATGGTTTTGACTTGGAATGGGCTGTTGATGAAAATGGCAATCATGTTGATTTGGATACTGTTCATTTTGTAAAAGTATATAGTACAGTGCAAGAAGACGGTGGATGGTTAGGCGAAGTTTCACCCGAAATATTTAAAATTGCTATAACAACTCCCGACCCTGATTATGTCAAAAAAAATTACAAATTCCACTCTATAGGAATGGCTCAATTACAAGTTCTTAAAGAAACAACAATGCAAATGAACGGTTTGTTGTTTAAAAATGGTATTCCACAAAACGGCACCGCCAATTGGACATCTTCTAATACCGACATTGCAACAATTGATAATAATGGACTTTTTACCGCATTGGATACAACAGGAACAACAACCATAAAATTTTATGTTGACAAAAATATTGAACCCGACTCAATAATTATTAATGTTGTAAAATTGAAAAGTATAAATATACCCTTAGATACTCTTAAAATTATTAAAGGAGAAACAGATTTTATTTATGTTGATGCTATTGATAACAGAACAGCTCCCAAGAATCATTTTGTTTATGAACAATACAATTGGACTATTTCCAATGCAAATATCGGAACCATTGAAAACGGAATTTTTATTGCAAAAAATACAGGAACAGCAAAAATTGCAGCTCAATCAGTTCATAATCCGACACTAAAAGATACTATTGTTGTGGTAGTTAATGATATTCCGATTGTTGAAACTGTAAAGGATACTGTAATAATTCCTTTCAACACAAGAGAAAAAACTTTTAAAAGTTCCGATTTATTTAAAGTTAAAACCAATGCAATAGTATTTTTACAATCTTTTACTTTTGATACAACAAAACTTAATGCAAAAAAAATAAATAACGATTTTAACATTACTTTTAATTCGGGAATTTATGATTACGAAAGAATAAATTTTACAGTTAAATCTTATAATAAAGAACAGCAAGTAAGCATTGTATTTAAAAGAGAAGAACCACCTGTTGAAAAGTTAGTTCTTTTTGTAAACGGTGGAGAATTTACAACATCAGAAGACCCTGCTGTTCCTACCGAATTAAAATGTTATATACCCAAACAAAACAATACTGTTACCATTGACGATTATTTGGCAGGAGCATCATCAGTTCAAGATATGATTGTTGACGGAAATATAGCTTATGTATCTGCCGATTATTTTATTACGCGATATGAAATGGCTGCCAATATTGCAACAGATTCTATTTATACCCAAGATACTTCATCTGTTTTAGCCGACGGAACAGGCAATAAAGGTGCAGGTGTTAATCATAAAATGGTTATTTATAAAAATATGCTGTTAGTAACACGCCAAAACAGTTCGGCAGCTCCACAAGACGGATATAATGTGCGTATTTACAACAAAGCCGACTTATCGTTAATAAAAAAGATTCCCGTTTCAAACCAAGCAACCGACATTGTTATTGCCGGCGATACCGCTTTTGTTATGATTAACGGAGGATTTGCAGGCACAACAAGTTCTTTGGCTGTTATTGATTTAACAACCCTTTCTCTTAATCGTGAAGTTAACTTAGGAACAAAAGGACTCGGTGTAATGCAAATGATACTTCATAACAATAAAATTTATTGTATCAGATTAAAAGGTGTTGTAACCAGTTACAGTTCAGGTGTAATAGTTTATGATATTGCAAACGGAAATGTTCAAGAGTTTGATTTTGAATCGGGAATACCTTACGATTCTTCACCTTTGGCTATTGAACCTATGACAAACGATACTCTTTTTGTAAAAAAAGACCTCGGATATGTTGCATTTAATACACAAACCAATACTTTCGGAACAGAAAAATTCTTTTCTATTCCAAAACGTTATAATCAAGATTTAAATCATATAGCACGAGGTGCTGTATATGACAAAGAAACACAACAATATTATATTGTATATGGATATTGGCAAGGTAACGGTGTGGGACAAGTTTACGGAAAATCAAAAGATAGTATCGGATATTTTGATGGCGTGGGTGCATCTCCCGAAGTTGTGAAAATTTGCAACTTATTGCAATCGAATAATTATCCGGTTGCACAATCACAGAATATTAAAATTTATGCGAAAACAAAAGAATTATTTAAATATACTTTACCCGAAAACCTTTTTATTGATGATGAAGACGGTTCTGTAAACACTTATTTATACAATCCTGCTCAATACAATTGGATTAAATTAAAAAATGATACCATTATAGGATTATATCCCGATTTAATCGGAAAAACAAAAAATATTGAACTTACATTACAAAGTTTTGATAAAAACGGCGGATTTATCAATAAAATCATTACTCTAATATTAAATGATGACGTGCCGCCTACCGTAGCAAACTCAATTCCCAATATTTCGGTTAACGAAAATGCCGCCGATTCTATAATCCCCTTAGCAAACGTATTTACCGATGCCGACAACGATGATTCACAAATTGTAAAAACAGTAAAAAACAATACCAATCAATCGCTTGTTAACACCTCAATTTCAGGTAATAATCTAACTCTGTCATTTACTCCAAACTCTATCGGTCAAGCCGAAATTGTTATTGAAGCCGAATCAAACGGTAAAACCATTACCGATACTTTTAGTGTTACGATAACTAAAGATATGCCGCCTGTTGTGGCAATTCCAATACCGAATATTCTAGTTAAAGAAAACTCTGCTGATTCAGTAATTTCATTAACAAATGTATTTACCGATGCCGACAACGATGATTCGCAAATTGT
>CAYRJP010000048.1:0-2036 GCA_964424425.1 uncultured Bacteroidales bacterium
CCCGATATTCATGATTTTTTTTAAAACAAATCCTTTTATAAGGCTGTTGTTACCTTTTATTGCAGGTATTATTATTCAGTATAACTTGCATTTTGATTATCTCTTTTTTCTTTACGGAATAATTATACTTACCTCATTACTTATTATTTTTACTCTTACAGCAGTTTCTTACAATTTGCAATTTGTAAAAGGTCTGCTTATAACATTAATTTTCATCAATATAGGTATTGTTACAGTTGGCATTAAACACAATATTGTACTGTGTAACGATAATGTTGAAATGAAATTTTCGGGAACGGTTGTAAAGAATCCTGTTGATAAGGATAAATATTTTAAAACCGAGATAAACATTACCGAATATGCAGATAAAAACAATATTTACAACAATAATTTTAATGTTGTTGCTTATTTTGAAAAATGCAATAATATTTCAGCAATACAGGCAGGTTCAGCAATAAAATTTAAAACAAAACTGCAAAAAATAACAAACCGGCAAAACCCTTTCGGGTTCGATTTTTCAAAATATCTTTTGCATAAAAATATAGCCTATTCAGTTTATTTAAAAAAAGATGAATGGCATCATCTAAAACCACTTTATAATACCGGTAATATTAGATATTATGCTTTAAATCTGCGAAAAAAAACAATAGACCTATTTGAGAAAAACAATATTGAAGGAAATAATTTGGCTGTATTATCAGCTCTTACACTTGGATACAAAAGCAGTTTAAATTACGAAACAAAGCAAGAATACGGCAAAGCCGGAGCTATGCACGTGTTAGCTGTGTCGGGATTACATGTAGGTATAATTTTTTTAATCGTTTCATTTTTATTTAAATGGACAACCCGTTTCAAATCATTAAAACATTTGAAAACAATAATTACTGTTCTTGCAATATGGGGATATGCTTTAATAACAGGATTATCACCATCGGTAGTGCGGGCATCGGTAATGTTTACTTTTATCCTTGCGGGGATGCTATTAAATCGCCGAATTAATATTTATAACTCAATAGCCGCATCGGCATTTTTCATCCTTCTTTTTAATCCGCTGTTACTGTTCGATGTGGGATTCCAACTGTCGTATGTTGCAGTAAGCGGGATAGTACTTTTTTATCGAAAAATTTATGGATTACTATATTTTAAATATAAAATTTTCGATTGGCTTTGGGCTTTAACATCGGTTTCGATAGCTGCTCAATTATCAACTTTCCCGATAACGATATATCATTTTCATCAATTCCCTGTTTTGTTTTGGTTGTCAAACATTATTGTGTCAATATCGGCTATACTGCTGATTATTTTAGCAATATTGCTGGTTATATTTTCGTCATTATCAATAGCAGCAACTGCTTTAAGTTATATTATCAACGGTATTCTAAATTTTAATACCATTTTTATTCATAAAATAAGCTGTTTGCCTTTTTCTATTATCAATAATTTAAACCTGACTCCCGAAAAAATAATATTTTTTTATTTAACAATTTTTTGCATCTACTTATGGATAGAGAGTAGAAAATCGGCACCTCTGTTTATTGCTTTACTAAGTATTTTTGCCATAGGAATAACAGGTGCTTTTAATATGTATAAAACAATAAACAGAAAGGCAATTTGTGTTTATCAAATAAAAAATGAGACAGCAATTCAGTTTGTTGACGGTGAAAAATCAATATGGTTTACATCTGATTCTGATAATAAATTTTTAAAAAAACTGATAAAAGATGCCGATATTTTTTGGAATATAAAAACCGATTGCAAATATATTTTACAAAACACAAATGACACTTTAATTCTCAACGGTAATTTATATTACAATTCGGGTTTTTGGCAATTTAACGGTTACACCGGATTCATATTAAATTCATATTCGCAATTACCTGTTTATAAACCTAAAAAAGTGAACTTAAATTATTTAATAATAACAAGCAATCCGCCTTATGAATTATCAGATATTCCCGAAAATATTATTTATAAAAACATTATTATCGATGGTTCGGTATCCGCTTGGAAAGTTAAACAGTATCTTAAAAATAAAA
>CAYRJP010000048.1:2136-13456 GCA_964424425.1 uncultured Bacteroidales bacterium
TAAAAATCGGTGCAAAGCGACAGGTAAAATACCCGCGGTAAAACTCTGCCGCCGTCAATTCCCCAAGCCCAATCGGTGCGGATATAATATCCGAGCAAGCGACTGCGTAAGCCAAATCCTACACCTGCAACTATCGGTGAACGTTTACGGTCAACAACAACCCTTACAGGTTCTTGATAAATTTCGCGATAATCGTAAGCATTTACAGCATTTACAGGATTAAATCCTTCCCAAGCCGAACCAAAATCAGAAAATCCGACAATCATAAAGTTATTCAAAAAATCGTTGTTAATGGGGCGATTGAAAATATAACGGACAATAGGCCAACGAAGTTCAAAATTAGCAACGGCAAAACTGTTACCGTTTCTTACGTTTTGCACAAATCCTCGCATATTGGTTGCCACTGCTTGAAATACCCAATTTTTGTCGTTATCAATACGTGTAAAATAATCAAACGTAGGTGTTTTGTTGCTGAAATTCATCCAGTTATCAACTCCGCCGAGATAATAAATAAGCAACGATTTTCCGAACGAAGTGCTGTAGGCAAAACGGCTTGCAAATACCAAATCGCGATGAATATGAATATAATTTCGCACATCGGTACCTACAACAAACAAGTGCGAACTTTCACCTGTTCCCATATTATTATAGTATTCGCCAAATACTTTTAATCGTGTACCATCATATAAGTTAAGAGCTAACTTTCGAGTATTATCAAGAATATATTCGGCTTTAAGTCCACCCCAAAATTTAAAATCGTTGGGTTTGTTAAGCGAGTTTTGGTCAAGAGCTTTATAAACTTGTTCATCGAACCTTGCCGATACTGTTGCTCGCAAAGCCTGTATTTGGCTAAACGGATATTTGAATACCGTCATAAATTCATTGGTGAAAATTTTTGAATAGTAGTATTGCGATGCACTTTCAAATACTTGACGGTGATAGATATACTGTTTGTCAAGTCTGTTTTTTAAATCTTCAATACTCAACAAATATTCGTTAGATTCAAAATCGATACTGAAACGTATTCCGCCGGTAATTTTATAATCTTCAAACAGGTCGATGGCTCCCACTTTTGTAAGAATATTAAACCCCGGATTAAAATAAAATGCACTTCCCGTAAATGCTTGATACGATTGATTCATAAAGCCGAAATCAACTTGTGTTACAAGTAAATTGGAGTAAAAATTGGTAAAATAAACAAGTTGTTTAGGAAGCATAAAAACATTATTATTCTTATCTTTCTTTGTGTCATTTTCAAAATACTGTTTCTTCTCAATTTCAAAAACATAATTATTAATATCAACAAGTGTATCATTAAGCCATTCGGGAACAATATCAACTTCGTTGCTTTGAGATTTATATTCGTCTATTTCAGCTTGCAGTATGCTGTCCAATTCACGTTTCTCAATATAGTGAGTTTTAAACCATGTATCCTGAAATTCATCAGGTTTGGGACGCAACGAAGGGTTAACCTTATTGGTAAATAATGAATATCGTTTTATATGCTTTTCTGCATCGGTAAACTCACGGGTAAATTTATTGTAATCGTAATCAAGAATACTGAAAGCCCTGTTACTTATGGGATATGTTTTGGTGAATTTTCGATAGTGAATAGCAGTATCAATAAAACTTATTGTGCTGTCGTAAGCAACAAAGCCCCTGTTATTTATCCCGTTAAGGTTAGTCAGAAAAAAATATTTATTTTGCTTATATTCAGTTGGTTTGGTTTCGTCAATATAATCGGTTTTGGTTAGCCGTGTAAGTTTGCCGTTTCCTTTGTAGTTATACACAAAAATATCGTAATTCGGCTGCACGGGACACACTTCTTTTTTATCTATCTTTACTGTGTTGGTATCTCTGTTCGACGAAAATATTATTTTTTCTGAATTATCAATAAATTTCGGATTAATATCGTCAGCAATATCATTTGTTATTCGCTTAAATGAACTTGCGGGAACCGAATAAACAAAAATATCGGTATATCCGTCTTGCACTGCCGACAATACTATCTCTTGCCCATCTTTCGAGAAACTGTAATCAAGCACCTTTCTTAAATAAAAAATCTCTTTATGAGTAATTTCCTTAGTTTCAATGTTGTAAAAATCGAGCCAAATGTGCCCTTTACGTTCGTAAATATAAGTAAGGTAAGTTCCCGACGGATGCCATGCCAATACCGGAAATGAGTAGTCGGTAATTTGCTCTAACTTATTTTCGCGTTTTATTATTCGTTTTGTTTTGCCTGTTGCAACATTATACAGCCATATTTTATATTGTCCCTCTTGGTTTGTTGTGTAAGCAATATATTTGCCGTCGGGCGACATTTCCAATTGACCGTAAACATATTTTTTCTTTGGCTTTTTTACAAAATACTCACTACCATCGGGTTCTTTATTGCGTTCTGCAACTTCATCTTGATATCGTCCTTGATAGTAGTAAAACCAATCGTTTAGCACATCTTTGAGCGGCATTCCCAACACATACAAAAATCCCGACTCAACACTTTTTGAAACACGTGTCATATAAACTATTTGCGATACTATCTGCTCGCCGTAAGTTTCAGAAAGATACCTCCATAACGAATGCCCTGCAATTTTTGCATCTTCGCCATGCAAGCGATGTATTTTTTTTGTTTTACTCTTCAACATCAACGATTTAATTTTCACCTCAGTATCAAAATCGGCATCGTATGCAATGTAAGATATAAGTCCGGGTACAAACCATTCGGGCAAGTTAAGCATTGCCGACGACGATACTCTGTTGCGAAAACTTCCGCCGTAAAGCATTTCGTTAATCAAAACTTGAGCTATTGAAGCACGTATCTGTTTTTTTAGTTTGTTGTGGTCACCTTCGTAATAAACAAAAACTTTATTGTCAACTATTTTGGTTACTCCGCCAATATTATAATCTTCGTTTCCGGTAACAAGTCCTATATTACTTTGGCGAAATTCACTCTGTTTATTATAAACAATAAATATTATCCGCCGTTGCATAATCTCTTCAAGCGAATATTCTATCCTCTCAATTTCGTCTTTTGCCACAAGCGACACATATTCGGCAAGTTTATCGCCACCTACGTAAAAATAAGTGTCGAATTTTTGGAATCGATAATATTGCCAATAAAAATCGTTGTATTGAACACGGCTTTTACCAAATGTCATTTGATGTCCGTTGTAAAATTGAGCCAACAGTGAAAACGGTATTTGCAAAAGCAATAATAAAAAAATTATATGTAAAATTCTTTTTCTCAATAGTCAACAATTTTATAACAAAGATAATATTTATAATATTTTGTTTTTTGTCTTATTCATTATTAAACCTTAATTCTGCAACTAAAATAACTAAACAACCGACAGTCACAGCGTAAGTCTCATTTTTTAATCATTCTTAAATTATTATTAAACATTGTTTAATTAACAACTCACGCCGTGACTTGCGGATTTGAAATTAAATAAAATCAGAGTATTTTATTTAACAATGTTATATTCTCAAAAATAAATATAATTTTAAATTTTAAGAACAAATTATTTTGCCCGCTGTCTTACCACATCATAAATCAATACCGATGCGGCAACCGATACATTAAGTGATTGTATTTCACCTAAAATAGGAATTTTTATCAGATAATCGCACAGTCTGATAACATCGTTACTCAAACCCGTATCTTCGGCTCCCATAACTATGCAAACGGGTTTGTTAAAATCGTGACTGTAATAATTTTCGCTTGCCTTTTCTGTTGCTCCAAACAGTGTAACTCCGCTTTGTTGAATATATTCAAGACCTTGTTTAAGGTTAGCTACCTTACAAACAGGTAGTTTGTGCAATGCTCCGGCAGAAGTTTTTACGGCATCGGCACCAATTCGCACCGAACCTTTTTCGGGAATAACTATGGCATGCACTCCCGCACATTCGGCTGTTCGAACTATTGCCCCGAAGTTACGCACATCGGTAACTCCATCGAGAGCCAAAATAAACGGTGTTTCACCTTTTTCAAAAACATTTGCAATAACATCTTCAATTTTATGAAAAGTAACAGGCGATATAAAAGCTATTACTCCCTGATGATTTTTATGTGATACACGATTTAGCTTTTCTTCGGGAACATACTGAAACGAAATACTGTTTTCTTTTATTTCCGTAATTAATTCTCTGAAAAGTTCACCTTTCAACCCGCGTTTTATCAATACTCTGTCAATATCTTTACCAAAACGTATTGCTTCTATTACTGCTCTTATCCCGAATATTAAATCGTTTTTATCTTTCATTTTTATATGTTAAAAATATTTATTTAAAAAGGTATTCCTATATTAACTGACCAAAAAAAATGTTTTTTGTAAAAATTCTTTGACATTATTATACGTATAGGACCAAATTTGCTTTGCATTCCGGCTCCAATACTCCAACTTGTAACGTAATTATTTTCAAATTCATTTTCATAATCGTATTCAAAATCCGAATAATCAACAAAATACATATGATAAATACCTCCGCTCAGATACAATTTTTTCATAAATTTATATTGCCCTTGCAACCCCATTGTTACATAACTATCACATGATATATAGTTAGTATTGATACCCGGAAAATTATAATTATTAGGTCGTAAACTGTAATTTATCCCGCCAAGGAAAAATTTTTCGGTAATAAAAGCCTGTGCCGACACTGTGCCCAACGACAGGCTTGGAATAAGCGAAAAATGCTTAAAAAACAGTATGTAATGTTTCCACTGAAGATTAAAAATAATATTTTCATGCATTACATTTTTCAAGATATCAGAAGTATCAGGGCGATTCCATTTTGTATTAAGTGTATATTTCAAAAAGGTATTAAAATAAATACCTTTTGTGGGGAAATAATTATCGTTGAGCCTGTTAAGCGATATTGAAAAATTTATGTAATTATAATTAAATCTTACAGAATTTACATCGTAAAGCAACTCAACACCGTCGCGTAACATAATATTGTTAAACAAAATTCCATATTTGGCACTAACAACAAAATTCCGAAAAGGTGCAATAGCTATTTGTCCGTTAATATCAGCCAATGTATGAACAAAATGTCCTAATTGATAAGATACATCTTGGTCTTTAATTATATCGGGGATTTTACTCATTTGTAAATATCCGTTAGCCGAAAATTCAAAAATACGGTTATTAATAGGATAATATTTGTATCGAAACAGTGCTCTGGGATGTTGTGAAATTGAAAATTTTGCTTCGCCTATTGTTGATTTTATAAACAAATTATTGTAATAAATTTTTAATAAAATATCGGGACCGTAAGAGTTATCGTAATGTAATCCCACTTGCATTTCACCTCTCGGTTTTTCCTGAACATGAATTACAAGAGTATTTACAGAATCTTTATTTGTAAAATAATATGTAATTTTGGTAAATAACCACGATGAATAGAGTTTTTTAATTGCCTTATCTATCTCATCAGCAGTATAAGATTTACTGTTTTGCAACTTACTCATACGTATAACTCTAATACTGTCAATACGTTTGCAATTTTCAGCTACAATTTTATCAACAAATATTTTGGTAGTATCAATATACGGTTTTATAGTATCGGGGAAATTTATTAAAGTTGATATCTGTTTTAATTTATTTATAACATCAGGTTTAGAAGCAGCTGTTTCTCCTGCTTTTATTATCTCTTTTGTTTTAACAAAGTCACTTGCCGAATAATTTTTCAAATCGGGAAATATGGTTAAATTGGCTTTTTTCACTTGTTCTTTTGAATCTTTTATTCCTTCGATAACCGAACTTCTGGTAAGAATACTCACCATTGATTTTAATTCGGCTTTTTTTGGTTTTGTTTTAAAT
Organism: uncultured Bacteroidales bacterium; assembly: GCA_964424425.1. Lineage (GTDB taxonomy): Bacteria > Bacteroidota > Bacteroidia > Bacteroidales > SZUA-534 > GH45. Next base: position 7,962 of record CAYRJP010000048.1, read on the forward strand.
CCCGTATATGAACCGATAATAATATCCGCACCCAAATCAATACACTGTTGCACGGGATAATTTATGGTTACACCTCCGTCAACAAGCAACATTGAGTCTTTATCAACAGGCACAAAAATAGTAGGAATAGCCATGCTTGCACGCATAGCTTCCGCCAGATTTCCTTTACTGAAAATATATGGTTTGCCCGAAATAATATCTGTGGCAACACACCGATAAGGAACAGGAAAATCATCAAATGTTTTATAAGTATTACTTTGCCAAACTAATTTTGAAAACAGAGCCTGAACTTTTTGTCCTTCAATAATTCCCGAAGGTAATGTGGGTTTGTCATTTTTACTAAAAGGGATTTTAAGCGGATAACCCGGATAATCGTTTTTTTCAAGAATTGATATTTCACGTAATTTAATATCATCTGACAATAAGTCGTCCCAATCGGCAGAAATTACAATATCCTCTATTTGTTTAGCAGTATATCCCATAGAGTACAAAGCTGCAACTATTGCTCCCATGCTTGTCCCTGTAATATAATCGGGGTGAATATTATATTTTTCAATAACTTTTAGCACCCCTATATGAGCAAAACCTTTGGCTCCGCCACCACTCAAAACAATCCCTATTTTAGGTTTACTGTCGGTAGAATCTTTTTTTTGAGCATCAACAAAAGAAAATGTTACCAACAATAATAATGTCGGTATATATTTTTTATAATAAAAAATACTGTTAATCATTTTTTACGGATTTAATGAAAAAACTCTGCCGTCACGCCAAGTTGATATTGCCGAATACCACATTCTTGCATATAAATCGGAGCGTTCAAGAATAAACACATCGCCGAAAACGGGATGCTTTTCGCGATAAAAAAAGAAACTTGTAATTTCATTTGCATGTTGTCCGTAAACCCACTTTTCACCGGTGTCGGTTTTTTGAATATACGACGGAGCTCCACATATAACATAAATCATTCCTCTGTCGGTTTGCCAACCTTGCCGATAATCAGCAAAATAGTAATTGGCAAGTTGAACACGATTATAATAAACCCGAATTAACTCACGAGCTTTATCAACATTGTTTGCTATTCCCAGCCAAAAAGAATCAACGGCTACCTTTGGTGTTGTGCATTTTTTTATTTTTTTCAGTTCCCTGTATGATGCAATATATGCGATAGGCTTTAAAAGTTCTATGGGAGTTTTTACATACGGATAAGATTTGTTGTAACAAGAAAATACTTTCCCTTTTAATGAACCCGGCTCCGAAAAATAGTAAGTTCCTTTATTTTTAAAACTAAAAACAGCCGTATCAATACCTTTTACTATCCACGATGAATCAACAGGTACAAGTGTAAGTGAAATATCTTTTTGAATATCAGGTGGTAAAGGCAAAATGGTATCAGGTTTGTAGTAAGTTACTCTTACATCTTGTAAATTGTTTAATTCATGTTTAATTCTAAATGTATCAACAGGTGAAAACCAATTGTAAAAATATGGATTACCGAATTTTGAGATAAACATAAAATTGCTTGCTCCATTTGTATGTGAATAGTCGTAATCCAATACGGTAGAAACAATATTTCCGCTAAGGTTATCGCTTAAAAATATTTCAATAATATATCTCCCTTGTTTAGAAAGACGCACAGGAACATATCCGAGAAATTGCTTATGTGGTGGTGATTTTAATCTGAAAGTGCTTGTAAGACTGTCGATAATTTCAACCGATGAATAGCTGTTGGTAACTCTAAAAAACAACGATACATTTGCTGTAGGCACAGTATCTATTCCCAAAACGGAATAAGCAAATTCCTTCGGGAAAAATCTGAAATATAATCTTACATCGTCTGCCGATTTTTGATAAATAAAATATTCGGGATGCATTGTTCGCTGTCCGGGATTATACAAATCGGCATAGTTTCTGTTATTAATGGTGTCGTAAACGGTTATGCATGAGTTTATTAATATTAAAAATAAAGATACTGCTATAAGTGAATAATACCTGTATTTAAAGTTTTTTTTATCCATTCAAATAAAATCAATGCAATTTTTTACAAAATATTCTATAAATATAAGTTGTAAATGCAGGATATTAAAATAATTATTGTTTTTTGTTTTAAAAAACAATAATTAAAGAATTTGTTTCTGTAAAAATAAAAAGGCTTTATTGCTTTGCACTAAGCATATCGGAATTATTGTCGGAATTTTTTATACATCTTACCGATATAGCATTTGTTTTTATTTCGTGATAACGAAAAGCTCTTGATAAACTTTTATGAAAATATATTTTCCAAGCATTGTTTGCCGATTGAGAAGAAGAAGACCAAAAACTTGCCGAAACATCAAAGCCGTTATAGTTTCCGTTATAAAATCCCGCATAAGATAAATCAAGCGATTTTTTAATATTGGGAATCTCTTTATCGGCAGTTGAAATATTATCAATTAACATCATCCACTCTTCTTCAGATGGAACATGCCATCCATTGGGGCAAATCCCCTGACTGCTTTCCGAATCTGAACCATTCATTACAGTATTCCAAGTGTAAAGTCTTCCGTATGTTTTTGCAAATTCTTCACTGTCGTTTGCGGGATAACTTTCTATTTCTTCGCCTTTTGCATTTTTTGTTACCCGTAAATTTTCAATCATCCATATTTGATTGGCTATTATTGATGTTTTGTAACTATTACCGTCAATGTCTAAGCAAACGGGATAAGCCGGTTGTTTTACGGTAACAGTATCAATAATCATATTATCTTTTGAATCGGTAATTGTTACATAATAGATTCCTGCTTCAATATTCGACAAAACAGTATCGCCGTCATAGCTTGACCATTGTATAACATACGGAGCTTTCCCGCCTGAAATATATAAACTTATATTTCCGTCATGACTTTCAAAATCCGATAAATCTTTTACAACAGTTTTCACTTGCATTGGTTCTTGTTTACACTGAACAAAAAGCAAAGTAAAAACTATAACAATTAAAAGTTGACTTTTATTAATCATAGGTAATACATTTATATTTATGCCATGTTTAATCAAAACAGTAAAAAATTAAGTGTCTAAAATAATTAAATTCTGATAATCAATGAACTTTTATTGATAAAAATTAATAAAAAGTGGATTTTTTGTATAAAAACTACCACTATTTTTTTATTAATCTAAAATTATTTTAAAGTTCTGCTACAATAAATATTAAAATTTAATTATATGAAAATAGTTAATTTTTGTTAAATACACAAAATTTTATTCCATATTGATAAATGCATAAATTATTATTTTTGAAGTTGCTCTTATTATAAACTACTGTATGTTTTTATAATTCCCATTGCAGTGCTTATTTTTTTATCATCGGGCAACTCACCGTCTATCCAGTATATTTTAAAACCTTGACGTTCCATTTTTCTGAACCATGTCATCTGTCTTTTTGAAAATTGATGAATGGCTACATTAAGTTTTTCAACCATTTGATTGTAGCTGAGTTCTTTTTTTAAAAACTTTGCGATAAATTTATATTCCAATCCGTAATATTCAAGAGTATCAGTATTAATACCTTGTTTTTGCAATGCTTCAACTTCGTCAATCATACCTTGTCGCAAACGTTCTTTCAGTCTGTAAGTAATACGTTCTTTAACTGTTTCTCTTTCAAATTTTATTCCGAATATAAGCGACTTTATTTCGGGAAACGAAAAATCAATATCAGGATGTGTTTTGTAATATTCGGCTATTTCAACAGCTCGTATTGCACGTTTTTTTGTGTCAACATCGGTTTTATTATGCAAATTTTTATATTGTTTGAGCTTTTGTTCCAACTCCGGCAACGAATATTTTTCAAGCGACATTCTTAATTCCTCATTTACAGGAACGTTTATCAATTTATATCCTTTTAGCACTGCCTCAATATACATTCCCGAACCACCACACAATACAGGTAATACATTTTTTGATTTTAATTTATTGTAAACTTCCAAAAAATCGGATTGATACCTGAAAACATTATATTTTTCACCTGCATCAACAATGTCGATAAGATGATAAGGTATTGATTTGCCGTTTACCGTATAATCGCTTAAATCTTTTCCTGTTCCAATATCCATACCTCTGTAAACCTGACGCGAATCGGCACTTATTATTTCGCCTCCCGTAATGTTTGCAAGTTGAACAGCAAATTGTGTTTTACCTGTGGCTGTGGGCCCCAATACAGTAATTAAATCCATAAAAATATTTTTTGTGAAAATACTTTTTTTGCAAAGATACAAATACAAGTTGAGATTTTTTTTTCTTATAATTTTAATATAAATTTAATCTTTACCTTAAATTCGCAAGTCACGGTGTGAATTGTGGATTTAAAGATATTTAATAAATAACTTAAAGAGAGATTTTAAAATAAGACTCACACCGTGACTGTCAGTTGTTTAGCTTTTATGGTTATGAATTTAAGGCTTTACATTGTTGAGTTTTTGAAAGGAATTAAACTTTGAATAAAAACAAAAAACGTAATCTATGCCGTTGATAAAAGGAATTGTAAGTTGGCTTACCATAAAAAGAATGAACGAAATAGAACTATTTCGTAAATATCCGTGGAATGTTCAATACGACCAACTGAACTATTTGCTGAAAACAGCTAAAGATACTGAATGGGGTTTAAAGTATAATTTTAAAGAAATTACTTCTCACAAAGAGTTTGCCGATGCAGTTCCTTTGCAGGAATATAACGATATAAAACCTTATGTTGATCACTTACGCGAAGGCGAAAAAGATTTGCTGTGGCCCGGCGAAGTTAAATGGTTTGCCAAATCAAGCGGAACAACAAACGATAAAAGCAAATTTATTCCTGTTACCCAAGAGGCTTTAGACGATTGCCATTTCAGAGGCGGAAAAGATGTAATGTTTTATTATGAGTATCAATATCCCGAAAATCGTATTTTTAAAGGTAAAGGACTTATTATCGGCGGAAGCCACAAAATAAATAACTTTAATAATGATAGTTATTTCGGTGACCTTTCGGCAATACTTATTGAAAATATGCCGTTTTATGCCGATTTTCTTCGCACACCCAAAACAAGCATTGCTCTTATGGACAATTGGGAAGAAAAACTTGAGCAGATGGCAAATGCTACCATAAACGAAAATGTTACCAGTATATCGGGTGTGCCGTCGTGGACAATGGTGCTGATAAAACGGATACTTAAAATTACAGGGAAAAGTAATTTGCTTGAAGTATGGCCTAATCTTGAGCTTTTTATTCACGGCGGAGTAAACTTTGCTCCTTATGCTGCCCAATACAAAAAACTTATTCCAAGTGATAATATGCATTATCTGGAAACTTATAATGCTTCGGAAGGATTTTTCGGTATTCAGGATAATCCGCACGATAAATCAATGTTATTGATGCTTGATTACGGAATATTTTACGAATTTATCCCAATGAGTGAGTTTGGCAAGCCTAACGCAAAGGCTCTTACAATAAAAGAAGTTGAAACAGGTGTAAATTATGCTCTTGTTAT
>CAYRJP010000049.1:0-13446 GCA_964424425.1 uncultured Bacteroidales bacterium
GCTAATTTTATTGAATGGAAAATCTTTATTATTATTGCATTTCAAAAACATAGTCTGGTGAATTATATATTAAACTTAACAATAGAACAACAAATATCATTATTAATAGTATTAATAGCATTTTTAATACAAATTATTTACTATTTAATAATATACATACGTCCGAGTGTATGGAAAAGAAAAAATATTACCGATGAAGAAAAACCTTTATCGGTAATTATTTGTGCACAAAATGAATATGTAAATTTAAAAAAACATTTACCTAAAATATTAGAACAAAAATACAGTAATTACGAAGTAATTGTAGTAAATGATTGCTCTGAAGATAATACTGAAATGTTACTTGGAGAGTTAGAGCAAAAATACTCGCATTTACGACATACCTCAATAGAAAAAGACCGTAAATTTACTCACGGAAAAAAACTAGCTGTAACCATAGGCATAAAATCGGCAAAAAATAATTATTTGGTTTTCACCGATGCCGATTGCTATCCTGTTTCTGACTTGTGGCTAAAAGAAATAAGCAAATCGTATGTGGTAAACAAGCAGATTGTATTAGGATACGGAGGATATGAAAAACAAAAAGGTTTTTTAAACAGAATAATAAGATTTGATACATTTTTTATTGCAATGCAATATTTAGGTTTTGCTTTGGCAGGACGACCATATATGGGAGTAGGACGCAATATGTCGTATTTAAAACAGCTGTTTTTTGCAGGCTCGGGATTTTCAAAACATTATAATTTACTGTCCGGCGACGATGATTTATTTATTAATGATAACGCCAATAAGCATAATACAACTGTTGTTATTTCAAAAGACAGTATTATAAAATCTGTTCCGAAAACAACATGGAGAGATTGGGCAAAACAAAAAAAACGACATATTACAACAGGAAAATACTATAAAAAAGGAGATAAGTTTTTTTTAAGTTTTGAGCCTTTTTCACGATTTATGTTTTATGCAGGCTTAATTGCATTATTTATTTTTAAATTTAATATTATTTATATTGGAACAATTTTTGCAGTTCGTATGTTAATTCAACTTATAGTTATAAAACTTAATATGAATAAATTGAGCGAGAAAGGTTTTTTATTGTTAGTTCCTTTTTTTGATATATTTTTACCTTTTATTTACCTTTTGTTTTATAGGTCAAACAGAAAAAATTCAAGAAAAAGAATGTTGTATAATAAAATACAGTAAATTTATATGCTCGTTATTTAGAGATAACTTATGAAAAGAGTTTCAGAATTTTCAGATAAAGCAAAAAAAGATTACGAACTTGTTAAACAAGCTCAAAAAGGTAGTCAAGCTGCATTTACCGAACTTATGAACAGGTATCACGATGCTATATTTTATATGATATATAAAATGATTAACGATAAAAGTGATGCCGAAGATTTAACCATTGAAGCGTTTGGTAAGGCTTTCAGAAAGATTGAACAATATTCACCCGATTTTGCATTCAGCACATGGCTTTTCAGAATAGCATCAAATAATTGCATTGACTTTTTACGTAAAAAAAAGTCTCGCCAAATAAACATTGATACTTCACACTCCGAAGCCGAAGGACAACTTGGCAGCACAATATACGATGAATCAACAATATCAATTAAATCTCCTTCATTAGACCCGGAAGAAACTCTAATAAAAGAACAAAAAAATATTCAACTGCGAAGTTTGGTTGACAGCTTAAAACCACGCTACAAAAGACTTGTTGAATTACGTTATTTTAAAGAATATTCTTACGAAGAAATATCACAAGAACTAAATATACCTATAGGAACCGTAAAAGCACAATTATTTAGAGCACGCGAACTGCTTTACGGTATAGTAAAAAAACGCAAAGGCAGACTATAACTCTCTGTTTTTCAGTTCTGAAATTTAGTATCGTCAATTATCATGCATATTATAAAAAAATATTTTCCCGATTTATCCGAAAAACAACTATCAACATTTATTGAACTTGATAATTTATACAAAACATGGAATGATAAAATTAATGTTATTTCCCGTAAGGATATTGATAATCTGTATATTCACCATGTTTTACATTCGTTGGCAATAGCTAAAGTTATAAAATTCAACAAAGGAACCGAAATTCTTGATGTGGGAACAGGCGGCGGATTTCCCGGAATACCTTTGGCTATAATGTTTCCCGATGTTAATTTTCATCTTATTGATGCCATAGGTAAAAAAATTATTGTTGTAAATGAAGTTGCAAAAGAACTTGGATTAAAAAATGTTAACGGACAACATATTAGAGTAGAATCTGTAAAAAAGAAATACGACTTTATTGTCAGCCGTGCTGTTACTCGATTTGATAAATTCAGAGCTATTACCCAAAAAAATATCCATAATAAATGCCGAAACACAATTAAAAACGGTATAATTTACCTAAAAGGAGGTGATTTTACCGATGAAATTACCGGAATAGAAAACAGAACGACAATTTATAATATCAACGATTTTTTTGATGAGCCGTTTTTCGAAACAAAAAAAGTTATTCATGTATCAATAAAGTAAAAAAACAATAATAAATTTATGTTTTATATTCTTTCAAAAACACTCGGATTAATAGCCGACCCGTTTATATGGATATTTTCCTTAACTATTACAGGACTGTTTATAAAGAATCATAAAACTCAAAAAAGAATTTATCTTATTGTTGTTATCCTGTTTTTTGTTTTTGGAAACAGAATAATACAAAATGCAGTGTTTAAAACATGGGAAGCAAATCCCGTTAAGGCAGAAAATATTATCGGTATTTACGATTACGGCATTGTTTTATCGGGAATATCGTGGTATGATTCCAAAGCCGGACAAATTAATTTTATTCAAAGCAGCGACAGAATTTTTCAAGCTGTAAAATTGTATAAAAAGGGTAAAATAAAAAAGATTCTTATCACAGGAGGAGCTGCCGAATTTTTACGAAAAGACACTGTTGAATCCGTGATGATTAAAAATTATTTAACAAGTATAGGTATTCCCGCAAAGGATATTATTACTGAAAAAATATCACGCAATACACATGAAAATGCTTATTACACAGCAAAACTTTTACAGAATTACAAATATGATAAATTACTGTTGATAACCTCGGCAATGCACATAAAAAGAGCCAATGCTTGTTTTAAAAAAGTCGGGCTTAATTGCGATGTTTTTCCTGTTGATTATCACTCGGGAGACATGCAATACAATTTATTCGATTTTTTTATACCGAGTGTTCAGGTTTTATTCTATTGGAATTTGTATATTCATGAGATTTTAGGTTTGATTTCGTATAAAATATCAGGATACATTTAGTTATGAGTAATATTATTTTAACAGATTTGGCTCAACTTGCATCGTTGTATGTAAACAATACTAACAAGCATATTTTCCTTACGGGAAAAGCAGGAACAGGCAAAACAACTTTTTTGAAACAAATTGTAGAAGTTACTCATAAAAATACGGTTATTGCCGCTCCAACAGGCATTGCTGCCATAAATGCAGGCGGAGTTACTCTACATTCATTGTTTCAACTGCCGTTTGGTGCTTTTATCCCTCAAAATAATATTATAGGCGATTCGGTAAATTTTCAGCTTAATACTCCTAAATCTTTACTTTCGTCGTTACAAATGAATAAATATAAGCGAAAACTCCTGCAAGAAATGGAGTTACTTATTATTGACGAAGTAAGTATGTTGCGTGCCGACTTACTTGATGCTATTAATGTTATTTTACAAAAAATACGAAGAAACAACAAAGTATTCGGAGGGGTGCAAATACTGTTTATCGGCGATATGTTTCAACTGCCGCCAATTGTAAAAGATGACGAATGGAATGTGTTAAGACATTTTTACAGCGGAATGTATTTTTTTAATGCTACTGCATTACAAGAAAATCAACCGATATTTATTGAACTCGATACAATATTCCGACAATCCGACAAACAATTTATTGAATTGCTGAGCCATGTGCGTGAAGCTAATATTACACAAACCGATATTGACACTCTTAATAAACACTATAAACCGGCATTTAAGCCTGCTCAAGGCGATGGATATATTTTTTTAACAACACACAATTTTAAAGCCGACCAAATTAATACCGAAGAACTAAACAAACTCAACGGTGAAGAGTTTTTTTATGATGCCGAAGTTACAGGCGATTTCTCCGAATATAATTATCCCGTAGAATATACTCTTAGGTTAAAAAAGGGTGCTCAGGTAATGTTTATAAAAAATGACTATTCGGGAGAACATCGCTATTTTAACGGAAAAATAGGCGTTGTATCTGAACTTACCCAAGATGCAATTGCCGTTGAATTTAACGATGGAAGTGAACCTGTTCTTGTTGAAACTTATCAATGGGAAAACAAACGTTTTACTCTTAATAAAGATACAAACGAAATTGAAGAAAAAGTTATAGGAACATTTACTCATTTTCCGCTGAAACTTGCATGGGCTATTACAATACATAAAAGTCAAGGACTTACTTTTGAAAAAGCAATTATTGATATTTCGCGTGCTTTTGCTCCCGGACAAGTTTATGTTGCCTTGTCACGCCTTACTTCGTTAAAAGGTCTTATTCTTATATCATCGGTTCCCAAAGAGGGATTGGAACAAGATAATTTGATTTATAATTTTATCAGTAATAAACAAAGCAGCAACGATTTAAAACAAAATATAAAGAAACATTCAATAGAGTATGTTGCCGATTATATTATGCAGGCTTTTGATTTTTCGCGGCTTGCCAACTCATTACATTATCATCTGCAAACTTACAACAAAGATGAGGCTCGTTCCGAAAAACAAAAAAACAAACAATGGGTTGTTGAGTTGTTACAAAATATAAAAACAGAAAAAGAGACAGCCGATAAATTTTTAAATCAAGTCAGACAAATTTTGTTGAAAAGAGATGATAATACCATTAATTTTTTAAACGAACGTTTGCTTGCCGCAAAAGGATATTTTGAACCTAAACTTAAAAGTTTTTCTGAAAATATAAATAGCAAAATAATTGAATTAAAAGGTGTTAAAGGTGTAAAAAAATACATAACCGAACTTAATGATATTGATAATGAGTTTGTTATACAACTAAATTATATTTATAAGGCAGAGTCTTTAGCAAAATCGGTAATTTTTGATGAGCAGTTACTAAAAAGTAATGTGACCAAACCCGATATTCAGAAAAATAAAACTGCCAAAAAGAAAAAAAACAAAATACCAAAGAAAACTAAAATTGACACAAAAAAAGAGTCTTTAAGTTTGTATCTTGATGGTTTATCGGTTGAAGATATTGCAAAAAGAAGAAATTTAAAATCTGTTACCATAGAAAAACATTTAGCTCATTTTGTAGAGGAAGGAGTTATTGATGTTTCAGATTTTATAGAACAAGATAAAATTGATTGGGTTGTAGAAATTGCACAAGAGCTTGAAACAACTGCACTCGGTCCAATAAAAGAGATTGTTCTCGATGATTTATCGTGGACGGAAATTCGCTTTGCCATAGCTCATTACAAACGTAAATTAAAAGACAACAACTCTTGATTATAAAAGAATTAATTTATTCTTTTATCTCAAATAACAATCTCATATCTTTTTGTTTGCCCTGTTCAAAATAATCTTCGGGAATAACACGCCAATTATTGTTATTTACAGGATTTATTGTTCCCTTAGATTCTATCCATTTCATAATTAAAAAACGAATATCGTATTCAGTTGTATTTATCAGTCTGTTTTTAATTTCATCTCTTGACAAACCTACACCTTCGGTTAAATGTCCACCCCCGCCGTTTCCGCGATACGAATTAACGGCAACCGAATAAATAGAATCGGCATAAAATCTGTTACCATTTGCAAACCCGAGTATTTTCACCTTATATCCGTCAGGTTTTGTTACATCAATTATATAATCTATTCCGCCTGCTGACGATAAATTAAAATATTTGTTTTCCAATATATATTTTCCATTGTCATTTTTTTTAATCTTCAATAAATGGTCATTTTCGTTTTTCATGGTATTAAACCACATTGACACTGAATATTCAAGATATTTATCAATCTCTTTTCCCGAAAGGGAAATTGTATAAAGCAAATTTTCGTATTTATACAGTTTAGACAAATCGCTTACATAAACAGCTCCTTTGTTAATTTTTGTGTGAAACGACAATGGAGATGCAAAAGAAACATCGGCTTTTGTCGCATCTAACTGCACATTATGAATAAACGACATAAAACTACAACTTTCAAAATAAGCATATTTTGAATCCATACTTTTTGTAAATTCTCCTATTTGTCTGCTTACATATTTTTTTATTACATCGTATTGATTACTGAATTTATTCATAAACTCTTCATCGGGCAATGTTGATGTAGAAATTATTTTTGCATCAATTTTTTTATTGTATTCACCGGTATTTTTATCAAAATAAAAATCAACATCTATAAAAGTAAAAGCTTTTGAATGGCTTCGCGGATCACACAATATTACTGTATCTCCAACAGGATTAATAATTTTCTCAAGATATTTTTTATGGTCGTGACCGGCAAGAATAATATCAAAACCCGATACTTGTTCAGCTACAAGTTTTGATGCATTTTCGTTTAAATAAGTATTCTTATTTTCATTATTGTAAGTGTAATCAATACCCGCATGAAACATACCTATCAACAAATCAGGATTTTCTTTTTCTTTAATAATCTTCACCCATTTTTTTGCAGTTTCTACCATATCGGTAAATTTCATATTACTCCATATATTTTCGGGCAACCAATTAGGAATGCCGGGCGTAATTAGTCCGAGAACGGCTATTTTTATTCCTTGCCGTTCAATTACGGTATAAGGAGTAAAATAAGGCTTGCCTGTTTTTGTATTGATTACATTTGCTGCCATATACGGCATATTAATCTCTCTTCGAAATCTGTCGTAAACAGCATGTCCCGTTTCAATATCGTGATTACCCACTGTTGCAGCATCGTATTTCATAAAGTTAAGAACTTCGGCAGCAATATGCGGCGATACCGTATCTTCAAAATTATAATAATAAACAGTAGGTTGTCCTTGAAGAAAATCGCCGTTGTCAAGTAAAACTACTCTGCCGGGATTTTGATTGCGAATTTGTTTTACAAATGTGTAAATATTTGCAAGAGAATTAGTTGTCTCTTTGTTATTTATAAAATCGTAAGGAAATATTGTTCCGTGAACATCGGTTGTTTGTATTATTTTAATATTTACGTGTGATTGTTTTTGTTTATTACAGCCTGATAAACTTATAATCAGAACCAAAAATATTAATAACAGATATCTCATTTTGTTAAATTTTGTAATTTATTTAAACAAACAATTATATATAAATATTTGTCTGTTATTGGTTAAAGAAAAACTCTTGAAGTTCTTCAACATCTTTAGGAGTAAGAGGAGAAGTGCCATCAAAGAATGCATCAATAGCTTTTTGCAATTCTTCGTGAGATATATAATTATCTTGATTCAAATCAACAAATTTAAATTTATCAGGAATACCTTTTGTATTCTTAGTTTGTTTCAATTTTGTATCTTTTGAATACAATCTTATCTCGCTACGTTTTACAGCATCGGGGTCATACAAAAGAACAATAAGTTGAGCTTCGCCAAGACTTATACCGTTTGCTCCTACTCCGACAGCTTCCAAAGGAGTATCGTTTTGTTTATCCATATAATCGGGCACTCCGTCTTTATCTGTATCTTCAGGGCAACCTTTAAAGTTAACTTTCACACCTTTAGGAGTATTCGGACATTCATCGTTAAAATCGTCAACTCTATCGCCATCTTCATCTTCACGGTCGGTAATTGTAAATTTAAGGTTTTTAAAATTCTCGACAGCTGTAAGTTCATCGGCAGACGAGAACAGATCAATAGACAACGATACGTATGTATTCAAAATAATATCGTTATTATAAAATACATTTTCAGCTTTATAATTATCTATATAATCTGTCCATGAAAAATGAAAAGCAGCTCCCAAACGACACTTTACGCGGTCTGATACTGTTACATTCAAACCAACATCAATAGGAATTGCAAAACTTGTTGTGGGATAATATCCGTAACCGTAAAGGTCTAGTTTACGCAAATCACTTTCGTAGTCATAATCGCGAGCGAGTAAAACTCCTCCGTTATTAACATTTTGATTAACACTATGAATTGTTGCATCTGTCCAGTAATGGTATTGATTATCATCGGCATCAAGTAAATCGGCTTTCGGTGTAAATTGTAATATTTCAACTCCCAAAGATATATACGGATGAATGGGGCGTTGACGTTTTAATATATGGTTAAAATTGTAATACATTGATACACCACCAAGAAACAAATTACTTTTAAAATTTAATGTTTTATCGGCATCACCATTGTATTCATTTCCGGTAACATTACCGAATGTTCCTTGAAATTCTATATCAAAATATTTACCTATATTTCTGGAAATAGCAACTCTGAAAGAAGTTAAGCCACGTAAAGGATTACGGTCGTAGTCGTTAACATCACCGAAAAAAGTAAATGAACCGAGTCCTGCACCAATAACAGGCTTAAAAGCAAGTCCTTCGGTATTTTCTTCTTCTTCAAGAAGCATTGTTTCATATTCTTCCGATAAATTTTGAGATAGAACCGGCTTTATCGTAATAATTACAAATAACAGTAGTAAACTCGCAATTTTTATTAATGTATTTCTCATTTATGTGCGAATTTAATAAAAATGTTTAATTATTTATACCATTTTTGATTTGCAATCATCAAAGCCTCTTGAACCGTAATACGCATGCCGTTGTTGTATGCGGCAACAAAAGCATCGTGTATCGGAGTATTATTCCATATATATATACGGTAATCACGAGCATCTCTATAAATAGGGAAATTTCCTACCGTATATTTATGCCAACCTTGATGTATCTCTATTTGAACTTCATCGGTAATGTTCAGTTTTTTAAAATATTTTTCGCTAACCAAATTATGTCCTGCAGCTATTTGAACTCTGTATGCAATACCATTTTGGTCGGGTGAAGGCGTATAAGTTATATCACTTAAATTACCGCTTGGCGTTTGTGTTTCCGGTTGTGTATTATCGGCAACTACATTAGTTGCAGTTTCTTCGGGTTGTGTAATAACAGTGCTTGTTTTTGTAGTTGATTCTTGTTGAGTTGTTGGATTCTCTTGTTCTTTTGGTTTTGTTGTAGTAGCAACAAGCTCATCACCTTTAAAGTTATCCAAATCAACTTTTCTGTCAGCAATATTTATGGTTTTTGTTCTTTTATTTTCCTCATACGAGAATGTTCCCGTAATAATAAAAGCCTCGTCATCGGGGATATTACCCTCAGGAATAAGTTTATAAGAAACAACAAACTGAGGATCGTTAGGCATATTCATCCACAAGAATTTAATAATGGAATTTTTAAATGTAAAAATAGAATTTTTACTTCGTAAACTTTCAGCTTTATAACCTGTGGGTATCTGTTCCTGAACTTTACCAAATCCTGTTAAATCACCTTTATTTATTAATAAATTAACTATAATTTCATTATTATCGTTTAAATATGGTTTTTGACGAATACAATCAACATCTTTTAAGCTGACGTTTTGATAGCTGTATGTAGTTGTTGCTCCAGCTTCTGTTCCCGCAAGAGTTTCATCACCAATAATTGTAATAGATTTGGATGTTACCGATGCTGTTTGAACAGCATTATTAAGAACATATGAAAATTTACCTCCGAATTTGAAGTTTCCTGATACGGTAGGTCCTACTTGAACAGCATAAGAGATTACTATCTGCTGATCAAAAGGAACTTGCATCCATTGAATTTTCACTTTTTGATTTTCAAATCTGAAATTACCATTTGCCGTTTTTCTGGCGACAGCAGTAAAACCAACAGGAAGAGATTGTTCGAAACGAGCAAATCCTTCAATATTTCCTTTATTGATGGTTACTTCTACCAAAAACTCTTCACCGGCATTTGCCGATGTCGGCATATTAAGTGTTATGCTAACATCGCTGCTGAAAAAGTTAAATACCGTTAACACGCTAAAAAATAAAATAATTCTAAACATAGGGCGTAAATATCTTATTTGCCTGAATTTATTTATTGCTAAAATAAATAAAAAGCTAAAATAATCAAACTTTACGGTAGGTTACAAGCCTAAAAGTTGATAAATTGTTAATAAATTATGATAATGTTGATAAATATTGCTTTATTTTTACTAAAAAACAGCAAAAAGAATCATTTTTTACTGTTTCAATCAAGAAAATCAATAAATTTCGTTTTCACTTTATTATCAGAAATTAGATTTCTTAAATCTAAACTATGCAATAAAAATCAATATTTAAAGCTACTTCCGCCAAGAAATTCTCTCAAAATTGATGTTGGCGGGATTTCTTCATCGGGGATAGGTGTTATATAACTAAAAAATTTCAGTAATCTGACAGCTTCGCGATAAGCTTTTTTATTTTTAGGCACTTCATACAATATTGGTTCTACATATCGTTTTAACACACCTGTTTCGTAATGAACAGCAGTATTAAACATTACATCGGCATTTTCTTGATATGGGAATATGTATTTTTCTTCACCTTCTCTTACACTTTGCCAACGATCTATAGTTTCAAGTGCACTGTATCCTCTGTATCGGTAATCACGCACAATACGGCGAATAAGCCTTGTATCGGTAGTTGGGATACGGTTTAAATTGTCAAGTGATACAGTTGTAAGTGCCGATACATAAATTTTAAATTTATCTTTATCATCAATATCAGGTGTAAGATTTGGATTTAATGCATGTATTCCTTCGGCTATTATTATTGTTTTTTTGTCAATTTTTAATTTTTCTCCCGTATAATATCTCTGTCCTGTTTGAAATGAAAAACGTGGTAGTTCAATTTCTTCGCCATTAAACAGTTGCAGCAGATTACTGTTTAACAAATCAATATCAAGAGCTTCGAGAGCTTCAAAATTATATTCTCCGTTCTCATCGCGAGGTGTTAATTCTCTGTTTACAAAGTAGTTATCGAGCGAAAGTGTAACAGGTTTTATTCCTGCTACTTTAAGTTGAATAGCCAATCGCTGAGCAAATGTTGTTTTCCCGCTTGACGAAGGTCCTGATATTAAAATTAATTTGGGATGTGGCGTTTGTGCCGATATTTTGTCGGCAATATATGCAAGTTTTTTCTCTTGAAGAGCTTCGCTGATTTTTATTAGTTCACCAACTTGCTTTTTTTCTATTATCTCATTTATATTGCCTATGTATCCTACATTTAAAATTTCACCCCATTGTTTGTATTCTCTTAATATTTCAAACAGTTTGTTTTGCAGAATTATCTCTTCACACTCATCGGGGTTATCTGATTTGGGACCTATTAACAACATACCGTCAAAATATTTTACTAAATCAAATACTTTAAGGTATCCTGTTGACGGAGCTAAAAAACCGTAGAAATAATCGTTTATATCATCAAGGCTGTAAACCGATGTATATAGTTGAGAACGGAATTTAAAAAGCAGTGCTTTTTGTGTTAATTCCGCTTCTTCAAAGAGTTTAATAGCATCGGTTGTTAAAATTTCTTTACGTTTAAATTCAATGTCGTCATCAATAATTTCACGCATTCGGTTACCTATTGCAAACACTGTCTCAATATCTAATGTTCCGTTTCCTTCTATTTCACAATATAGTCCTTTTGAAATGGCATGTTCAATTTTCAATTGTTTACCCGGAATAATATCGTTTACCGCTTTTTGCAATACAAACATCAACGAACGAATATACATTCGCATCCCATCGGGATGGGTAATATCAATAAATTCAACTGTTTTAGGTTTATAAATATTATAAGATAACTCTTTAAGTTTGTTGTTTACAAATGCTCCAAGAATAGGATATTTAAGATTAACATTCAATTCTTCGGAAATTTCCTTTAAAGTTGTTCCCCGCTGAAAATCTTTTTTTGTTCCGCAATTTTCACATATTATTTGTATCATCTTGTTTTGCATAATAGGATAGTCTGATTTCTATAATTTAAAAATAAACTTCTGCTTTATGGCAAATATATTAACAAAACAGATACAAAACAAAATGAGTAATTGTTTTTCTAATTAGATATCTCATAATGTAAAAAGGTTAAATTATTAAAAAAATTATTTTGTAATAATGTGAGACTAATTTGTTTATGACAATAATGCCATAAAAACAAATTTTAATAGATTATCAATAAGTATCATTACCTTGTTAATTAATTTGTTATATAAATTACCATAAAAGAGAGGAAAAATAAGATAGTGGATTAGTTAACGTTGACATCTAATTAGTTAACGTTTTTTTTCGAATTAATAAAATAAGATATTATACAAAACAATATCTATAATATTTTACATGAAAAATTATTTATGCTTTACTCAACCGTTAGAAAAATATTTATATCATTAATAATAGTAAATAAAGTTTACTAAAATTTTTATTATAATTTTGGTATCTATCTATTTAGTTAATATATTTGTATTTACAAAAGGGGGAGTAACTATAATGCATAATAAGTAAAATTATAATCTTTTTTTAAGATAAAAATCTCAAATGTCTTATATTTTGTAAGTATTATATTATGAATGAGCTAAAAAAATTTAAAATTAAAGGGGTAAAAAATTTTATTGAGATAAATGAAGACGGAACTATTGTTAAGTACAAAGACAAGGTTTTGAGTCAACATTTGATAAAAACATCAAAAAACAGTCAGGGATACAAAGTTGTCAGCATTGCCGGAGTAAGTCGTTATGTCCACCGTTTAGTTGCAGAAGCTTTTATTTTTAATCCTAAACCAATAACACACAAGTATGTATTACATACAAACAATGATTTGCATAATAACCACTATACTAATTTAATGTGGGGAACAAGCAAAGATTTATATGCAAAAAATAACAGAACAAAAATTCAGGGAGGCGAAAAATACAGAGGCAGCTCAACTATTCCATACGAAGAGGCTTTAAAAATTGCTAAACGACTAGATAATGGGGAATATGCCAAAGATATTTGCAAAGAATACGGAGTATCGGAAATGTCAATTACCAGAATAAGAAAACGCTATTGTAAAACAAAAACCGCATCTCCGAGATATAATAAAGAGATTAAATTTACAGTATATAAATTAGCAAAAAAATATCCTGCCGCACATATTGCAAAAGTTACGGGACTTCCTTATCATACTGTTTATCGTTGGTTAAAAAATATGGATAAGGATGCTGAAAAACCTGCTTTTTATTATTAAACACAGATTAGTGTTAAAATAGATAATTTTTACATAATAATTTCATCAAATTTTCAGTCACGAATGCACAAATTCATTGATTTACAAACAATTAAATAGTCAACCGTGTTAAAGTCCTATATCTATTCTTAAATTACTGATTATTAACATTATTATGTTGATAAATTTTAAAAAAACATAAG
>CAYRJP010000050.1:0-1589 GCA_964424425.1 uncultured Bacteroidales bacterium
TGATAGTTCCGGTTCTTTTATTGGTAGTATATTTTATATCAACACGTATTCGAAATAAAAATATTGCTGATAAACCGTATTACAAATATTTTCGTAAAGGATTGTTTATAAAAATATTTGCGGGACTGTTTTTTGCGGGAGTTTATCTTTTATATTACGGAGGGGGTGATACTGTTTATTATTTTGCCGGTTCACATAGTATTGTAAGTATGCTAAGTAAAGATTTTATAACTTTTTTTAAATTAATATTCGGCAACCATTCTCTTGAAGTATATTCAATGTTTGACAGAACTACCGGATGGCCTCCTTATTTTCGAGATATAAATGCATTTGCTGTCAGTCGCTTTAATGTACCCTTTTATATACTCGGATTTGGCAGTTATTTGGGAAATACCGTTATAATGAATTTTATTTTGTTTTTCGGAGTATGGCGTTTTTATAAAATGCTTATCGAATTGTTTCCCGAAAATAAAAAATGGCTTGCCTATGCGGTTTTTTATGTTCCAAGTGTGGTATTTTGGAGCAGCGGCATTTTAAAAGACGGCTGGACACTTACAGCTATCTTGTTTAGTCTTACTAATTTCTACAATATTTTTATTGTCAAACGTAAAATATTTTTCAATATTCTTTGGTTGTTATTTTGGTCGTATATATCTTTTTCAATACGCCCTTATATGTTTTATGCAACCATAGCATCAGGTTTAATATGGATTGGATTTAATGCCGTAAAATCTATTGAAAGTTCATTTTTACGCACAATAGCTATGCCTTTTATTTTACTTTTGTTGTGGACAGCAGGTTCGGTAATTATTGTAAAAACAGGTTCAGTTGCAGGCAACAGATATTCAAGTATTGATGCAATGCTTGAAACAGCTTATATAATTCAAGATGACCTGAAAAAAGATTATTACGGAGGCAATAGTTTTGATATAGGTTCTTTTGAACCTACCATTCCGGGTATTTTATCAAAAATGCCGGCAGCAGTTACAGCCGGAATATTTCGTCCGTTTATTTGGGAAGGAAACGGTATTTTAATGCTGTTGTCGGGAATAGAAAGTCTTATTTTTATGATTCTTATTGTGTATATGCTGTATAAAGTTAAGATAATAGGAATAATACCTGCATTGTTAAAAAATCCTTTTATTCTTTCAATGTTTGTGCTTGCTGTTACTTTTGCTTTTTCGGTGGGACTTACCACTGCAAATTTTGGAGCATTGGTAAGATATGCCATCCCTGTTAAAATACTTTTGGCTGTTGTAATTGCTCAAATCATTTTTGAAACACAAAAAACGTCAGTAAATAATAATTTTACCGAAAAAATATGATTGAAGTTTTAATTATTATGACAGTAGGCATTATTGTCGGTTTGTTGTTACGCAAAAAACAAAATATTGTTAACTATTTTAATAAATCAATAATATGGTTTGTTGTTATTTTGCTTTTTCTTATGGGAATATCTGTTGGTGTTAATAATAAAATTATGGATAACCTTTCTTCGATAGGATTACAAGGGCTTATTTTATCGTTGACAGCTATTTTAGGAAGTTCTGTATTGTCTTATATTGTTTATACTCTCTTTTTTAAAAAAA
>CAYRJP010000050.1:1689-4605 GCA_964424425.1 uncultured Bacteroidales bacterium
TGTAACGCCTCTTTTTTCAAGATAATTAATAATTTGTGTAAACAAATCTTTTTTGGTTGCAATAGTTTCAGGAGGTATAATTCCTTTATCGGTATATGTTCCATTAAGTAAAATATCAGCAACGGCAGCACACGAAAATCCTGTTGTTCGTGCCATAGAGTGTAATCCTGTTTGCATATCGTATTCATCGTAAATAAAATACTCGTAACCCGAAGGTTTATTATCTTCGTATCCAAGCACTTTACATTGCATTACGGTAAAATCTTTATCGGTTTTTTTTAATTCCCATTCAGGCATTAATAATTTGGTAGTTAAGTCAATAGGTCTTATTTCGGTTCCGTTAATTTCTATTGGTTGATAAGAAAAAAATCCGCTTTCGCGTAAAACTTTTAAATATTCTATTGTGCCCGGATAGCGAAGCGTTTTTTCTACCATGTTAGGTACATTTACAGTTTTTAATAATGTTCGCAGTCCGTCGGAATTCCATGCTTCAAGTGTTCCTATGTTCGGAAAATTAACAAGTTCGGGGTCGCTGAATGCTTGTTTTACTATCTGCTTACCGTTTTTTATGTAACGGGCAGGACGAACATACTCTTCGATAACATCGGCAGGCGAAAACATTGCTTTGTATTCCCAAGGCCAAATACGTTCAAAAGGTAATCCGCCAACTAAGCATTCATATTGTTCAACCTTCATGTTTGAGCTATGATATCCTATAATCATATTGCTGATGCCCGGAGCAATACCACAATCAATAACTGCTGTTATATTTTTATATTTAGCACGTTTATCAAGTTCAAGAGCATTTTCGGGCATAAATGAAATATCAACAACATTCTTACCGGCTTCGATAATATTTTTTAATACGGAAAAACCGATGCTTCCGGGCAAGGCACCTACAACCAAATCGGCATTTGCTATATTCTGCTGCAAATCTTTACGATTAGTTACATCTGATTGAATACAGTTAATACCAAAACACCGTTTTAATTTTGACAAAATTTTATTGTCAATATCAATAACCGTAACTTCGTATTGTTTGCTCAATTCAATGGCAATAGTTTCTCCAACCATGCCTCCACCCAAAATAACTATATTTTTACTCATAACACCCGTATTTATATATCCGAGATTTAACAAACAAGTTAAAAAATAATTCTATCTACTTGTGTATAAATCTCTATAAATTACAAATTTTAGAGTAAAAAATCAATTAACTTTTATTTAAAATTTATATGCCAATCCCGCACCGAAAATTTCTTTAAACTGGACACGAGCATCTCCAAGAGTTCCGTTTTCGTAAACATATTTTACATCATTATCCCAAATAAGTTGAGTATTTAAATTCACCGACAGCATTTTATATACTTTCATTGAAATAAGTATTTCCCAATTTACATCAATATCTTTAACACTTTCTAAAGCAAGATAATTTGCAAACAAATCGAGTTTTGTAAGAAAACTCACATTTTTAACAATCTCTTTGTTAAATTTAAACTTTACTAAAGCACCTAAGTCAGATCTAAAATGTTTTGCCGAGTCAATTGAATATCGTTGAGAATATTTAATATCGTTTACATAAATATTTTTAGAGTTTAACGGTGAAATAAACAGCGAAAGATATTTATTAGGTTGAAAATCGATACCAATAGCCAAATTTAAATAAAGTGGTGCAAAAGGTTGTGATGTTGTAAAATCGGGAATTGTATCAACATCGGAATACTGATAACCTTTGCTGAATTGTGTTTTACCGTTAAAAACAACTGTATAAAACCATTTTGTGTTTTTTGTTTGATACCCGAATTTTGAGTTTAGTTCAATAAAATCATCTGTTTTTTTGAGTTTTGAACCTCCTTGACTGGCACGTCCATAAGCCATATCAAGATTATTCTCCCACATAATTTTATTTTTTTTATAATTTCCGAAAAAACCTGCTCTACTTGTTCCCGAATAGCTGTTTTCACCACCTGCTGCCCAGTTTGTAAAACTTGTTTGTGCCACTGTTAAAATAATATTTCCACCGGCTCGCCATACGGTATCTTTTACAGGTTTTTGACTAAAGGCAAATGCCGAAATAAAAATAGAAATAAATAATAAAGTAATAGTTTTCATACGTTTAAAAATTTAAAATAAAGTAATAGTTTATAATTTTTTATAAACACATAATAAGGGTAAAATGTTTAAAACATTAGTATTAAATTTTATTCAGTATATTCATAATTAATATCGTAATCTCCCGTAACCGAATAATCTTTATTGTTTTTAGTTATAATAATTTTGTCAGGGATAAAATCTTTAAAATACCAAGCAAGAAACAATCCCGACACTGCACCAAAAAGATGTCCTTCCCAACTGATATGTCCATTTTGCGGAAGCATTCCCCAAAACATTCCTCCATATAAAAAAACCACTATTAATGATATTGCTCTGTATTTTTTTTCTTTACGAAAAAACCCGCTGAAAATCAGAAAAAAAGCCAGTCCGTAAATTAATCCGCTGGCTCCTATATGAATAGAGTCTCTACCACCAAGCCATAACAGCACTCCTGAAATCAGCCAATTCATAAAAAATACTTTATATGACACTCCTCTGTAAAAATAAAATAAAAGTATTGATAATACTGCAAATGATAAACTGTTTGCAGTAATGTGTTTTATTCCTCCGTGAGCAAACGGTGAAGTTAAAATACCTGTTAAACCACTGACAGAAACAGGTTTTATGCCTAATATTGCCATATCAATATTTAATACCTTAAACACAATAAAAACTACCCACATTGTCAGTAAAAAAAGTGCAGGAAAAATTATTGCATGGATGATACGGCGTTTTTCAGTCATAATTAAAATACACTATTTTTTAGAACAATATAAATATACTCGCATTCTTTACTGCTGTTTGCTAAGGAATTTTTCACTA
>CAYRJP010000050.1:4705-13348 GCA_964424425.1 uncultured Bacteroidales bacterium
CGTATTATTACAATTCCTATTATCGGTATAAATGCAATATTATATTGTTGAGGTATAACTTTCCAAAAGGCAAGAGTTAAAATATTGATAATAAGAATAATAAACGATAGTTTATACAATAGTTTTTGTTTTTTGTTGTTTCCTATAAACCAAATATAAACCAGATACAAAGGATTAGCCCATAGTAAGTTAAAATTATCGGCAGTGGCATCGTGATCGGTAGCTATCCATAACAGTAAAACTATAATTCCCGTAAATCCTATTATTCCGAAAATAATGCGGTCGCCTATAACCCAACTTTTTTTGTATAGTAAAATTGTTAAAACTGTTATTATCAAAAATACAATCCACAATATTGTTGCCGGTCTGATTATCCAAGGAGTAGGAAGAAATGTTTCCGATTCGCTTACCAATACTCTGCTTGCTGCAACAAACGGTTTGCCGTTTATTTTGCAATAATTTACATATTCCGAAAGATAATCGGGTAAAAATGTTATTTGCATTTCGGTGGCAGGCTTATCTATTACTGCTCCAAGAGCAATGTCAATACCAAATTTACTCCAATAACTGTTTACCAAATATTCATCAATCAAATTACGAAAAGTGCGTGGAGTATAATTTTCGGCAGGAGTATATTTAAGGCTGTCGCCCAATGCTTTATGAAAAATATTGCTGATACGTGTTGCACAATTATCAAAAAAGAAATCGTATTGATATTCGCGATTTTCGGGCTTATAATTTTCTTTCAACAAATCGAACAGACGTTGTCGTTGCGACAATGTTAAATTAAGTCTCTCTTCTACCACTCTTCGCTTATCGCGACGATATTCATACAAAAATCTGTTGTAAGTTGTAAAGCTAAGGCGATAAAGCAATTTGCCCGAAGCAAATTTCAGATAAAAAAACGAAGTTTTAAAACTAAATGTTCCGTAATTAAACACAAGAGCAAGTTCTTGTTCGGGGTCAACAACGCCGATTGCACTATGTCCGAACAAAGAATATAGCTCTTCGCCCGGGTCACAAGTTATAAGAGTAATAAACGACGACTCACTCAACGAATCGGTTTTTGGCAATTCACGGTATGCAAAAGTTGAAAATGAACTTAAAAAAATTGTCAGTAAAAACAGATATTTAAAAAACCTAATCATAGTAATAGAGTTAAAAGTTTATATAGTTGAAAGTTTATATAGTTGAAAGTTCTACTTTTAACTTTCAACTTTTAACTTTCAACTAACATATCTTTTTATAAAATATTTTACAGGATACCACGAAGCAACAAGTCCGATAATTACAACCGTAACAAACACCCACACAAAATCAAGCAGTTGCATTTGCACGGGATAGTCGTCAACAAGAAAACTACCCATAGCATCAAGTTTAAGAAAACCGAATTGTTGTTGCAACCAACAAACCATAAAACCCAAAAACATTCCGAGAATTGCTCCGCCGATACTAATCATCCATCCTTCGTAAAGAAAAACACGCTGCAAATCTTTTTTATTCAGTCCCAAAGCCGTTAAAGTTGAAATATCATCTTTTTTATCGATAATAAGCATCGAAATAGACCCGATAATATTAAAACTTGCCACAATAAGTATAAAAGTAAGTATCAGATAAATTGCAAACTTTTCCGATTTCATTACTCTATATAGCACTTCGTGTTGTTGATATTGATTTTTTACCACAAAGTTTTTACCTAAAATTCCGGCAACAATTTGCTGGGCTTTTTCAATATTTACTCCTTTTTTCACCTTAATTTCTATTGCCGATACCCTTACGGGATAATCAAGCAGTTTGCGTGTAAATTCAAGCGGCACAAGAATATATTTATTGTCTATATCGTTTTGTATTTGAAATATCCCTTTCGGGAAAACATACTGCTTGTTAAATGCTTTTTTCGGATTAATAATATTTTTTGTTGTTCGTTTGGGCACATAAATCCACAACGGATTTATAAACCTTATACCTATCGACAAATGATAAGCAACACCCGCTCCCACTGCTGCATAAGTTCTGTCGCCTTGTTTCAGTTTATACCTGCCTTCTGTTATCATCGAATCTATCATGCTCATTTTTCTGAACTCATCGGGGACACCCTTAATAACCGCAGGATGCATTTTTTTATCGTATTCGAGCAAAACATTCTCTTCAAGAGTAGGGCAATAAACATCTACAAAGTTAAGATTTTTAATACTATCGAAAGCTGTTGTTTGCGGATTAAACACCTTTCCTTGTGCAGCAGTAATTTTTATATCAGGATCGAAAGTGCTGAAAACCGATTTTATAAGCCCGTCGAAACCGTTGAAAACCGACAAAACAATTATCAGAGCCATTGTTCCTGTTGCCACACCAATAATTGAAATACCCGAAATAATGTTGATAACATTATGCGATTTTTTTGAAAAAAGGTATCTACGTGCAACAAAAGCCGGAAAATTCATAACTTATTGTTTATGTTTAATTTTTAGTAATTACCGAACAAGATATTGATTATAATCACAACATTTATATATCATAAATTAATTATCTCCGATATTGTCGGTTTTGGGTTTACGACAAATATAAATAATTTCGCCTTTTGGCAAAGCATATCTTTCAACAAGTTCGGGACTCAACTCTTTTACAAATTTATTTTCATCAACAATAAAACCTGCTTTGGCAAGACGTTTACTGTAATCTAATCCGTAAAGACGCACATGGTCGTGTTGCCAAAAATGCTTTTCTCTCTCCTTTGGGTCAGTAATAGAAGGGTCTTCGTATGTTTCGGCACGAGTGTTGTCTATGGGAACCTGAAAAATTGCCCAACCGCCGGGTTTTAGTATTCGGTAAAATTCCGACATTGCTTTCGAGTCATCGTCAACATGCTCAAACACATGGTTACACATTGCAATATCAAATTCATTATCGGCAAACGGAATATCGGTAACATCAAGTTTAACATCAGCCCAAGGCGAAATTAAATCGCCTGTTACATAGTCAATGTTAGGCAGTTTTTTAAATCTGTTTATAAAACAATATTCAGGAGCCACATGCAAAAATCGATGTTGTTTGGTAAAAAAATCGGTTTTTTCTTTTAAAAAAAGCCAAATCAAACGATGTCGTTCAAGTGACATGCTAAGCGGAGCAAGAGCATTTTCACGTTTTTTTAATTGCCCGTAAGGCAATAATTTGCGATAAGTGTTACCGTCAATAGGGTCTTCATATTTATGCCCTTTATAAAAAGGAGAAATTACGGTAAGAATTATATGAACAATTTTTTGCTGTATATGACGCGGAATATATCTGCTGAAAAAACCTATTATATGCTTCATAAATATTAATATTACTCTTTCAATAAATTATCTATTTTGTCAATATAATCAAGCGAATCGTCGATAAACAGTGTTATTTCGGGAACTTTTCGCAATTGATTACGCACTCGTTGCCCCAGTTGATAACGGATTTCTTTAATTATTCCGTTTAACTGTTCTAAAACTTCTTGCCCTTTTTCAGGTGGAAAAATACTGAGATAAACTTTTGCATATTCAAGGTCGGGACTTATTCTTACTGTTGGAACACTAATAATAATTCCGGGCAACCAATCGTGAGCAAATTTTTGAAACATATCGCTCAAATCTTTTTGAATTAATCGGGCTACTTTATTTTGTCTTGATGTAGGTGCATCCATTTTATTAATATTTACTTATTACAAATCATGCAAAATTATTAAAATTAAGTTACCTATCGCCGAAAATAATTTAAAAAACATTATAAATTATTCAATAAATGTATCTTTGTTTGCTTATTTTATATGTTTAAGATTGTTATATGATTAAAAAAATAATTTTATTTTTATTGCTGTTAACATCTGTCGGATTTACGACATTGGCACAAGATACCCTTGAATATGAGATTGTTACAAAACTGTTTAAGGTTGGCGATATTGATATTATTAAAGAGAATATTCCTCAAACCGATAGTATTCATTATAAACTTGAAACATCAATAAGTGTTTGGTTTTATGATATTTATTATTTAATGGAGTCGGTTTATTTTCACGATACTCTGTTCAATTCATTTTCATATATCACGGTAAACGGCAAAATAAATCATTATTGTAAAGTACAAAAACAAAAATCAGAATATATTGTAAAAAATTTAGAAAAAACAAAGCATTTAAAAGTTAAAGCTGTTACATCAAGTATTACACCTTTATATTTTACAATGTATTCGGGACCTGATTCTGTTTTTACCGAATACACAGGCAGATTCCGACCTTTTGAAAAAAAGAACGATACAACATTTGTGCTTGACCCTGTTAAAGACCCGATGAAATTTATTTTTTCAAATAATAAAATATTTAAAGTTATTACGCCAAATACATTTTTAGATTTTTATATTCAAAGAAAAGAGTAATTTGCAAACAAATATTTTTACGGATAAATTAGCATTGTAATTTTAATTATTAATTTTACGGTAAACAGAATTTAATGTCAAAAATAGATATAATAAAAGCTCCCATTAAGGATGAAATGAAAAAATTTCAGCCCTATTTTAAGGAGCACATAAAAAGCAATGCATCGTTGCTTAATGTTATTATAAATTATTTGCTTAAACGCAAAGGCAAGCAAATGCGACCGATGCTGGTTTTTTTATCGGCAAAAATGATGGGTGAAGTCAGCGAATCTACTTATCATGCAGCATCGCTTATTGAACTTATGCACACTGCAACATTGGTTCACGACGATGTGGTTGACGACTCGAATATGCGTCGCGGATTTTTTTCAATTAATGCTTTGTGGAAAAATAAAGTTGCTGTTTTGCTTGGCGATTATCTTTTGGCAAAAGGTCTTTTAATAGCCGTTCACAAAAACGAATTCGAGCTTTTAAAAATTGTGTCGAAAGCAGTAGAGCAGATGAGTGAGGGTGAACTTATTCAAATGGAAAAAGCCAGAAAACTCGATATCGACGAAGAGACATATTTCAGTATTATAAAAAAGAAAACAGCTGCTTTGATGGTTGCCTGCACCGCATCGGGAACATATTCAACAGGTGTGAGAGACGAAAAATTAAAACTTATGGAGCAGTTTGGCGAATATTTGGGTATTGCCTTTCAAATTCGTGATGACCTTTTTGATTATGACCGTAACGGAAATTTCGGCAAACCGTCGGGCAACGATATTAAAGAACGAAAAATGACTCTGCCTTTTATACACTCTTTAAATAATTGCTCAAAAACCGAAAAAAGCAAAATAATTCGTATGATGCGTAAGAAAAACAAGTCGGCTCAAATGGTTGACGAAATAATGGATTTTGTTCGCAGCTACGGAGGAATAGAATATGCAAAAAATATTATGCTCGATTATAAAAACAAAGCTCTTAACATATTATCGCAATTGCCACAAAACGACGCTAACAATTCACTTGTAGAGTTACTTGAATATACTGTTTCGAGAACTAAATAAATAATACAGAGATTAGTTGAAAGTGAAAAGTTGAAAGTAGAAATCTAATATTCTAATGTTTAGCCTCTAACAGTCTATCATTAATTTTTGCAACTCTGCATATTTATTTAAAATGAAATAATAGTATTCAAAAATATATATATTTGTTTTTTATTGCTTGACAAAGTTTAAACCATTTGCCATTATAAGCGTTATTAAATAAAGTTTAATTATAAATAATGACAAATAATAAAAATCAAATATCATCGGATATTATTTTCAACGAATCAATAATTCCGCAAGGAGTGGTTATTGTTAAAAACAATAAAGATTTTTTTGTTGCAAAAGCAAATGATGCATTTAAAAAAATTGCAAAAACAGAACCCAATATCTCTTTGTTGCCGGTAAACACAGCCTTTAATTTTTTATTTAATTTTAATGAAAATATTTTCAACCAAGCTTTTTTATCGGATAAAACAGACAAAGCACAATTTATTTATTCAACAAGTAAGAATAACTACAAATTACATTTAAAAAAAATTGATAACAAAACCTTATTGTTTTCATTAGAAGATATTACAACTCAACATATAATTCAAGCAGAATTAAACGAACAAAAGCGTATTTTATCAGAATTACAACAAATTGCAAAATCCGGATTTTGGATAGAATATTATGATTCGAACAATAATTTTTGGTCAGACCAAATTTACAAGATATTAAATATAAAAAAAGATGATATAACACCATCATTCAACAATTATTTATCGTTTGTATCAGAAAAACAAAAAATAAAAGAACGATTTCAAGATTCTGTTAAAAATAAAACAGGATTTGAGATAAAACATTCTTTACGCTTAAAAAACGGAACAGTAAAATATGTTATTTTAAAAAGTTATACCAATTACGATAGTTCAGGTAATCCTATTCAGTCGGTTGGTATTATTCAAGATATTACGGCATCCGAAATAGTCAAAATAGAATTGCAAAACAGTGAGTCAATTTTCAGGTCGGTTTTTCAACATGCTCCGTTGGCTGTTGTTTTAATAAATAAAAACCGAAAACCGTTATTATGCAATAATAACTTTTGTAAAATTACCGGATACTCTACCGACGAAATATTGCAAAAAGGGTTAAAAGATTTCACACATCCCGATGATTTGAAAAAAAATGTTGAGATATACAATCGCCTTTTAAGTGGCAAAATTGACCATTTTTCGATTAAAAAAAGAATTATTCGTAAAAACGGCTCTGTTATTTGGGTTAATGTTACGGTATCTGCCATAAAAGATAAAAAAGGCAATACTGAGTCAGCCGTTGCAATGGTTCAGGATATTTCAAAACAAGTTTTTGCCGAAGAGCAAAAAGAAGAATACCGTTTGTTTCTTGAAACAATAATGGATAATTTGCCGATAGCATTATTTGCAAAAACAACTCCTGATTTTAAATATTTATATTGGAATAAAACTCTTGAAGAAACAACAAAAGTTTCTTCTGACGAAGCAATTGGACATACCGATTTTGAGATACATAAATTTAAAAAATCATCGGATAAATTTTTAGCTGAAGACAAAAAAGTTCTTAAAACAGGAAAAAAATTAAAAATTCAACACGAATTTATTAATCCTCTCGGCGAAATAAAATATTTTGAAACCATAAAAGTATTACATAAAACACACACCGGAAATCCTATTATATTGGGAATATCAATGGATATAACTCATATTAAAGATGTTGAGCGTAAAATTGAACAATCGACACAAATGCTTAAAGAGGCTCAACGAATTGCTCAACTGGGATATTGGGAATACGATATTGACAAAGATTTGTTTTTTGATAATAAAGAAAACAGACAAATTCTCGGAATAGAAAAATTACCGTATTTTATTAATTATAATCAATTTATAGATTTATTACATCCCGACGATAAAAAAACAGTTGCTTTGGAATTTAAAAAATGCATTATTAAAAAAAGAGCCGGTGAAGGTATTATTAAAATATTATCGAAAAACGGAGTTAAACATATTACCGTAAGTTATATTCCCGTAAAAAACGAAAAAGGAAAGATTATAAAACTCAGAGGAACATGTTTAGATATTACAGCTATAAAAAACAGAGAGTATGAATTACAAAAATTAACAAACAGACTTATTGATATTCAAAATATTGCAGATATAGGATTTATTGAAATAAACAATAATAAATGTCTGTTTTCCACAACATTAAAAAAGATAATTGAATTACCCGAAGATAATGTTGAATATGAATCGGGTTATTACAACTCTCTTATCCATCCTGATGATAAAAAAACAATTATAAAAACATTTGAAAAAGCTATTAAAATAAAACGCCCTTATAAAATTCAATACAGATTAAAGTTAAAAAGCGGAATTATAAAACATGTAAACGAAATTTTAACTTTTAATAATACCGATATAAACAATAATTTGCACATTACAAGAATTATTCAGGATATTACCGAATTGAAAAAACAAGAAATTGAATATAATAAAGTTATAGAAACACAATCGGAAGAATTAATGGGAACATGGGAATATAATCTCGACAATGGTTCTTTGTATATAAGTCAAGAATTTCAAAACTTTATAAACACAGATAATATAAACGACAAAAGTAATTTATATAAATTTATTCATCCCGACGACAGATTTTCTGTTATAAATATTATTAAAAAATCATTTGAATTAAAAGAGAATTTTTCTCTATCATATCGAATTATCACTCAAGACAATAAAACCTATCATGTACAGAATATATTTAATTTTTATAAGATATCAACAGGCGAGCAGATAGTTTACGGAGTGGTAAAAAATATAACTAAGTATAAAAAACATATTGAAGAATTACAGAACAAAGCGGCTTTTTTTAATTTTATTGCAAGCAATTCGCTGGTGGGAATAGTAATTTATCAAGACAAAAAAAGAATTTTTTCAAATACTAAATGGGCTCACATGCTTGGTGTAGAACCGGAAGAATTAAACAATATGCGTATTGATGAAATTTATAAACCCGAAACAGCTAACTTTTTAAACAAACTGTTTATTGATTGGGATACTTTTAAAATTAAAGAATATTCAAATAAAATTACTTTACATCCTGTAAAAACAGAATCTTTTATGGCTGAAATAAGTATAAAAGAAATTATTATCAACAATAAAAGAGGTTTTGTATTGCTGGCATATCCCGAATAACAGTTTTT
>CAYRJP010000051.1:0-13268 GCA_964424425.1 uncultured Bacteroidales bacterium
TGGTCACTGAGCTTGTCGAAGTGACTTTTGTTAATTAGTACTGTTCTTCATCGCTAATTCGGCTTCGACCAGCTCAGCCTCCGGTGGAACTTTCAACTCATTATCACATTACCGCATTAAATCATTGTATCATTACATCATTGCACCATTGTATAATTGTATCATTAAAATTAACTTTTAACTTTACAAACTTTCAACTTTTAACTCTTTATTTATTACTTTTGACCTTTTAAATAATAAAGCAACTTTTGCAAAAACATATTTTTTTGGCGTGAGGAAGAAATTTATAACAAATCTTGCATTAATAATAACATTAAACCTGCTGGTTAAACCGTTTTGGATATTCGGTATCGACCGCACAGTACAGAATATTGTTGGAGCCGAACAATACGGTTTTTATTTTGCATTATTTAATTTTTCTCTTATCTTGAATATGTTACTCGACTTGGGTATTACAAATTTCAATAATCGTAATATTGCCCAAAACAGTCACCTGCTCAATAAGCATTTTTCAAATATAATACTGTTACGACTTATTCTTGGTGTTGTATATTTTATTGTAAGCATTACCATTGCTTACTTGTGGAATTACAATTGGGATCAGATTAAGCTGCTTATATTTTTGGTTTTCAACCAATTCCTATCATCTTTTATTCTTTACTTGCGGTCGAATCTTGCGGGGTTGCATCTGTTTAAAACCGATAGTGTTATTTCGGTTCTCGACAGAATTATTATGATAATAATATGTGGCGTTTTACTGTGGGGAAATGTTACCAATACACAATTTCAGATAAAATGGTTTGTGTTTGCACAAACGGCAGCTTACAGTATTACTGCATTTACAGCCTTTGTGCTGGTGCTTTTTCGCAGTGGAAAAATCAAAATTCGTTTCGACAAACGTTTTTCCATTGCCATACTAAAACAGAGCTATCCGTTTGCAATTCTTACACTCCTGATGGCTTCGTATAATCGTTTTGATGCAATATTGCTAGAAAGACTTTTGCAAGACGGCAGCCGTCAAGCGGGAATTTATGCACAAGCATTCCGAATTTTAGATGCCGTATCAATGTTTGCTTTGCTTTTTGCGGGTTTGCTTTTACCTATTTTTTCAAAAATGATAAAACAAAAAGAAAACGTAGGACAACTCACCCAACTGTCTTTTGTTTTGATAGTTGTTCCTGCAACTATTGCCGCAGTAACAAGTGCATTTTACAGCAACGAAATTATGGGATTATTGTATCACAATCATGTTTCATCATCAGCAAATATTTTTGCCATACTGATGTTCGGATTTATTCCCATATCCACAACTTATATTTTCGGAACATTACTTACAGCCAACGGTAGTTTAAAACAATTAAATATTATGGCTTCAATAGGAATGGCTCTGAATATAATTCTTAATCTTGTGTTAATACCAAAATTTCAAGCACTGGGGTCGGCAGTATCAAGCCTGACAACACAACTTATAACAGCACTTATTCAAGTATTTTTAGCTTATAAAATATTTAATTTTAAAATTAATTACAGATTACTGTTAATGCTGACAATATTTGTTGTCGGACTGTTTGCAATAGGATTTTTCTCTAAACTGTTACCATACAACTGGATAGTAAAAGTTATTTTTATGATTGTTACAGGATTTATAATATCATTCGGCTCGGGTCTTATTAAAATTAAAAATATGTATTACATTATTAAATACGATAAATAATAACCATAATAAAAAGTATTATTCAAACGTTAATTTTTATTGTTATTGCAATTTTTAGAAAACTTTAACATTATTATTCACCTTAATTTTGTATTATTGTCGTTAAATCAAAAAAAATCGGAAACATAAAATAAATCATAATGAATTATAAAAAACTTAACATTATTTTAGGTTGGATAGTATTTGCCATAGCGGCATTTACTTATATAAGCACAATAGAGCCAACCGCAAGTTTTTGGGATTGCGGCGAGTTTATTGCAACAGGATATAAATTAGAAGTAGGTCACCCACCCGGAGCTCCTGTTTTTATGTTGTTAACAAATTTCTTTTCGAACTTTGCCGGAGGCAATGTCGAAAAAGTTGCAATGTGGGTAAACATAATGTCGGCATTAGCCAGTGCATTTACCATTTTGTTTTTGTTTTGGACAATAACACATCTTGCTCGTAAAATAATAAAAGATAAAGAATTAAGCTTAGGACAAAATATAGCCGTATTGGGCAGTGGCGTTATCGGAGCTTTGGCATACACTTTTTCCGACACATTTTGGTTTTCGGCGGTCGAGGGCGAAGTATATGCTACATCATCGCTGATAACGGCATTTGTATTTTGGGCAATTCTTAAATGGGAAAATATAGCCGATGAAAAATACAGCGACCGTTGGATTATTCTAATAGTTTATGTTGTAGGACTTTCAATAGGTGTTCACCTTTTGAACTTGCTTGCAATACCTGCTATTGTTTTGGTTTATTATTTCAAAAAATACAAAGCTACAACCAAAGGGGTAATTACTGCATTAATAATATCGCTTATAATACTCGGCTCAATAATGTGGGTTATAATACCCGGTGTTGTTAAAATAGCATTTATTATTGATTTAATGTTTGTAAACGGATTCGGGTTACCTTTTAATTCAGGCGTAATATTCTTTGTTGTTTTAGTTTTTGCTTTAACAGGATTGGGAATTTATTACACTCGCAAAAAAGGCAAGCCTGTTTTAAATATGATTTTAGTATCGTTTATGGTATTAATGATAGGTTATTCGTCGTATGCAATAATAATGATACGCTCGAATGCAACACCTCCCATTGACCAAAACGACCCAGAAGATGCTTACTCTCTTTTGGCATATCTTAACCGTGAACAATACGGAGATAAACCGTTGCTTTACGGACAATATTACAATACACCAATTGATTTAACAAATCCTTATAATTACGGTTCAAAAACTTGGTATAAAGAAGGTGATAAATATGTTGAAGGAAGAAGAAAATTCTCTTACAATTATAATCCGAAGCTAATGACGTTCTTTCCCAGAATGTATAGTAGTAAGGACGAACATATTAAAGATTACAAACGTTGGGCTAAAATAAAGGGAATCAAAATAAGAGCCAAGAACAATCGCGGCGAAATGCAAACATTTGTTAAACCTACTTTTGGTGAAAATTTACGTTTCTTTTTCCGTTATCAAATAGGTCATATGTATTGGCGATATTTTATGTGGAACTTTTCAGGACGCCAAAACGACTATCAGGGACATGGAGGTATTCTTAAAGGAAATTGGATAACAGGTATTGATTTTATCGATGAAAACATCTTGGGATTAGGACCACAAGATAATTTACCGTCAAAATACGCAAACAATAAAGCACATAACAAATATTATTTGTTACCTTTTATTCTCGGGTTGATAGGCTTATTTTATCAACTAAATAAAGACAAAAAGAATTTTTGGATTGTTATGATGTTGTTTATCCTTACGGGATTGGCTATTGTAGTGTATCTTAATCAGTATCCGCAACAACCGCGTGAACGGGATTATGCTTATGCCGGTTCATTTTACGCCTTTGCAATTTGGATTGGATTGGGTGTATTAGGCATTTACGAACAGTTGAAAAAAGTAACACAAAAAACACCCGCAGCCGTTACTGCTGTTGTTATTACATTGTTTATACCTGGTATAATGGCTGCTGAAAACTGGGACGACCACGACCGTTCTAACAGGTATATTGCACGCGATTTTGCTTACAATTATCTCAACTCTTGCGAGAAAAACAGTGTAATATTTACCAACGGCGACAACGATACTTTCCCGCTTTGGTATATTCAAGAAGTAGAAGAAGTAAGAACCGATGTAAGAGTAATTTGTTTGCCTTATTTAATTACCGACTGGTATATCGACCAAATGAAATCGAAATATTACGATTCAGAACCTGTGCCGTTCAGTGTTACACACAAGCAATATCTTGACGACAGACTGTATCAGACACCTGTAATTGACAGGATGAAAAATTATACCGAATTGAAAGATGTAATAAAATTTGTTGCCAGCGATGATCCGCGAACACAAATACAAACATCGGTTGATGAAAAAACAAACTTTTTCCCGACAAAAAAATTCAAAATAACAGTTGATAAAGAAACAGTTCTGAAAAATGGTGTTGTGCCTCTTAAAGATTCAGCAAAAATTGTTGATGAAATAAAGTGGAGCATCAGTTCAAACTATATACTGAAAAGCGATTTTATGATTCTTGACTTGTTGGCTACAGATAATTGGACTCGTCCAATATATTTTGTATCTCCGGGTTCAGGAAATAATGCAGGAGTTCGCGATTATTTCCAAAATGAAGGTTTTGCAAGCAGATTTATTCCTATAAAAACAAAACTTGATTATAATACCGCAGGACGAATAAATTCGGATATTCTTTACGATAATGTAATGAATAAATTCCGTTGGGGAAATATGGCTGACCCCAATGTATATCTTGATGAAAACATACGCAGAACAATCCGTATCGTTAAAATCAGAAATAACTTCGGAAGTCTTGCCAAAACATTGGTGAGCGAAGGTAAAAGAGACTCTGCCAGAGCCGTTATTCAACGCGGTCTTGAAGTATTACCTTTGGAAAAAATGCCTATCGGATTTTTTGACTCCCCGTTTATTGAAGGTATTTTTGCTGTTGGCGACGATACACTTATTAACGACATATCAAAAAAACTTATCGACCAAGCTACTTTTGATATGAGTTATTACATAAAACTTGACAGTAAAGTTAAAAATGCCGCTGAACCTGAAAAACAAATGTGCTTAGGCATAATGCAGTGGCTTACTGAATTTGCAAGAAGATATAACAAACCGGAAGTTGCAAAACAAGCCGGTGACGCTTTTAATTCAATATATTCTATGTATATGCAAGGAACAAAATAATTAAAAGTTAAAATTTATAAAAAAAATAGTCATTTCGAACGAAGTGAGAAAATCTATTAGCGAAAATAAAGACTCAAAAAGTCCAAACTAACGGATTATACAAGCTTCACCTTCGAAATGACTATTTTTTTACTTTTCCGGACAATATTTTACCCAAATTTTTTTTTATAATAATTGATATTATCTTTATCCCAAAATGCGATAAAGAATTACATTTATTTTGAATAAATAATATATTTCTAAATCGGGATAATCCTTACTAAATGCAGCCAATTTGCTATTTTACGACTACTGCTGTATAAGTTGGGTTTATATGCTTGTGTTACCAATTTAAAATATGATGCATTGGATATTACTTCCTTTCTCTATTATTTACGGAATAGTTGTTTTTATCAGAAACAAACTGTTTGATACAGGGTGGATTAAATCAAAGTCATTTGATATTCCTGTTATTAATATAGGTAATATTTCTGTCGGAGGCACAGGCAAAACCCCTCATACCGAATATTTAATAAGCATTTTAAACAAATATAAAGTTGCTGTTGTAAGTCGCGGATACAAAAGAAAAACAAAAGGATTTGTTGAGGCTTCAACAAACTCAAAAGTTACCGATGTAGGCGACGAACCATTACAAATAAAGCAAAAATTCAGTAATATCACCGTTGTTGTTGACGAAAAAAGAGTTCACGCTGTTGAAAATCTTTTAAACAAGCAAAACAAACCCGATGTTATACTTTTGGACGATGCCTATCAGCACAGATACATAAAACCCGGACTGAATATTCTTTTGGTTGATTACAATCGTCCCATATTCAAAGATTTTATTTTACCTGTGGGAAGATTACGAGAACCGGCTCATAACAGCAAACGTGCCGATATTATTATTTTTACAAAATGCCCTGATAGTTTAACTCCCATTGATTTTAATTTACTAAAAAAAGAGATGCATATTTTCCCGTATCAAAAAGTATTTTTCACAACCTTTAAATACGGTAATATTATACCTATATTTAATGAAGATTTAAAAATAATCTCTACTGAAAATCTATCGGGAAAAGATATTTTGGTAGTTTCGGGAATTGCAAACCCTAAACCTTTGTATAAAAAATTACTCGAAACAGATGCATCAATAACAATGCTCCAATTTTCAGACCATCACGAATTTACCAAAAACGATATAAAAAAAATAATTACCGGTTTTAATCAAATAAAGTCGGATAATAAAATACTGCTATGCACCGAAAAAGATGCAGTAAGATTTAAAACAAATAATATTTCAAATGAGCTGATAGAATTACCTTTTTATTATCTTCCGATAGAAGTAACTTTTTTAAATAACCAAGAGAAAGAATTTGCCGATACTATAAATAAGTATATGTCAAGATATAAACTTAAAGCGAACTTATAACCATATTCATAGGTAAATCGTGCTTTTCAACGGGCACCACATCAAACAATTGAAAATCGAAACATACTCCCACTTTTACAGCTTTTGTTTGCGACAAAAGTTTATCGTAATAACCTCTGCCGCGTCCCATTCTGTTATTATTTTTATCAAAAGCTACGCCCGGAACAATAATCAAGTCAATTTTATCCGTATCGGTAAAATCATCGCTTGTCGGTTCTAATATTCCAAACATTTCGCCCTTTTTCATACTTCGAAAACCGCTGTATTTTTTCAGATTCAAAACATCACCGGCAACAGAAGGTAACAGAATTGTTTTTTGCTTCCACCATTTATCAATAAAATCGTGTGTAAAAACTTCATCATCCATCGACCAATAAAGCAAAACAACTGCGGCTTTCTTAAAAGCCGCAAGTTGTTCTATTTTATTAAATATTATTTTTGATTGTTTTTTCTTTTCTAACTCGGAAAAATTTTTCTTTATCTCTTTTATAGTCTTTCTGAGTTGTTTTTTTTCTTCCGTTATCATTCAATTATTTCTTCAATAATTTTTGTTTAACTATTGCTTTTCCGTTTTTATTTACCAAAATAAAATACAAACCTTCTTTAAAATCAGCAATATTTACGGTAATGCTGTTTGTATTAATAAGCCTTTCGGTAAATAATATTCTGCCTTGAATATCATTAATAATTAAATTTGCATTATCAATAGTTTCTTCAAATTTGATATTAACAAAATCGGTTGCCGGATTTGGATATACAGAAGCATCTATTTTTTTGAAATTGATACCGCCAACAATAGGAACATATTTTTTTACGATACTTTCAAGCTCCATTGTCATCAACGACCTTGCAAAAGTTCCTGCAACTAAAATATGATTAGTATCATCGTAAGCCAAATCAAAAATTTGAATAACAGGCATTCCTGTTCCTGTTCTTTCCCAGTTTTGTCCTCTATTTAAGGTATGATAAACACCACCGTCGGTTCCTACAAATATTACCGAATCACCATATCCGTTTAACACAAAAATACTGTTAATGGCAAATTGCGGAAGATTACCTGAAATATTTTGCCAAGTATTACCAAAATCATTTGAAAAATGAATAAGCGGAGTATTATCGTTTGCCTTATATCCCGAATGCGAAACAAAAATATCATCTGTTTTATTAGGACTCATTCTCACACAAGTTACATATCTGTCGGGTAATCCTTCGGTAATATTAATCCAATTATTACCATCGAAAACATTAACTCTTCCGTCACTTGAACCTGATATTACAAGAGTATCGTTTAAAGGAGATACATCAATTGCCGAAATAATATGATAGGGAGAATTTGTCCCGTCGGTTAAATCTTCGCTTATAGATTCCCAAACACCCGATGGTGCCGAACTGTTTTTATATACTCTGTAAGTTCCGGTATATAAAATATTAGAATGTTGTTTGCTCATACATATAGGCATATCCCAAGCCTTTCTGTCATCACCTGATATTCCATCGGTAAAATAATCCCATTGAATATATTCACTGCCACGCATTCCTTTATATAAATCGCCGTTTTGTGTTTCACCATAAACATATGTTTCATTTTCCCAATCAAACAAAGGCTGAAAGCCGTCGCCTCCAAGAATATGTTCCCAATCAGCACTGTCGGAACGATTTCCGTAACTTGTTCCGTTATCTTGTGCTCCACCTGCATATATTCCGTTATTAAACGGGTCAACTGCAACTCTGTAAAATTGTGTAATAGGAAGATTTTCAATATCTTGCCAATTATGCCCTCCATCGGTGCTTTTATACAATCCTCCGTCGGTAGCCAATAAAATAGTAGAACTGTCAACAAATACCAAATCGTGCTTATCGGCATGAACTTCGTAATACGAAGTAGTAACTTCAAAGTTTTTACCTCCGTCGTCACTTCTGTATAAATCAACACCAAGAATAA
This sequence comes from uncultured Bacteroidales bacterium, assembly GCA_964424425.1. Lineage (GTDB taxonomy): Bacteria > Bacteroidota > Bacteroidia > Bacteroidales > SZUA-534 > GH45. The sequence goes on from CAYRJP010000051.1 coordinate 8,271, forward strand.
ACATTTGTTTTTCATTCCACGGATTAACTCTTACTTGTCCGAAATACCAACCAAATCCGCCCAACACTCCTGATTCTAAACCATTGCCACTTAACTTTTCCCAACTTTCACCATAATCTGAAGTAGAATAAACACCTTCGGTTTCAAAAGTATCAGGGTCAATAAATTGAGCTATTACCCTTGCTGTATCTTGTAGCGATAGATAAAGTCCTATTCTTGTCATATCTTGTTGCGGTAAATCAGTAGAAAGAGTGGTCCATGTTTCACCTCCGTCAAAAGTCCTGTATATTTTACTCTCTTCGCCTGATATTTCATTCATAAAATAACTTCTTACCCTATTCCAACCGGCTACAAATAACGTATCAGGGCTATCGGGTAACATTACCATATCAATTATTCCCGCATTATCAGATAAATAAAGTATTTTATTCCATGTTTGTCCGCCATCGGTTGTTTTATATAAGCCTCTGTCTTCTCCTTTTTCAAACGGAACACCCATTGTTGCAGCATAAATAATATTCTCATTATTGGGATTAATTGCTATTCTTGTTACAATTCCCACATTATCAAGTCCCAAATGTGTCCATGTTTGTCCTGAGTCGGTGCTTTTATAAATACCATTTCCCACAAAAGGATAACCCGATATATTGGGGTCGCCTGTTCCTACAAAAACATTAGAAGAATTATGCGGACTTACCACAATGCACGATATTGTAAGAAACGGATTATCATCAAAAACAGGGAACCAATTATTTCCTCCATCGGTTGTTTTAAATATTCCGCCACAAGTGCTTCCTACATATATTTCATCATGATTATCAGGATTTACAGCTATTGTATTTATTCGTCCGCTAATATTATAAGGACCTTGTGTTATCCATTGCGGAGCATCTTTTGCCGATTTTCGATAATCCTGTATCAGCTGAGCAGATACTTTTTTTACCTCCGACATATATTTTTGCACATCGGGCTTATAATCAGGATAATTTTTCATTATAAACAACTGTTCATATGGTTTTAACGGAACAGCTTGTTTTTTTTTGTTTTTCTGCGTATTAAAAATTAATATCATAACAATAACTGCTATTGCCAATAGTAATTCTGAATGTAATAATTTTTTCATAATAATAAAATGATTGTGTTGTAGCAATATTGCAAAAATTAATATCTATTTTATGGTTTATATCTTGATTTATTAAATATCATTTGATAATCATCAATACTCATAAGTTCTTGAAGAGTCACATTATTATTTTTCATATACGATTTTACGATTCTATATCCCAACCATTGCCCTGTACGTGATGGTGATTTCCTTGAAAAAGGAGTAGTAAACGGACCATTGTCGATAAATCTTTTTATTTCAATATAATCTGTAGAAAACAGCAATTTATTCTCAACAAGATAAAGCCACATTTCTCTTTCATTTTTTTTACACCATTTCAATTTCTCGGGCGATATTCCCCATTTTATAGTGTCAGGAGTATTCGGAAGTATTGCATCCATAAACAAATGAATTGTTCCGTAATAAACCATTTGATTTATCAAATTATCAACAGAATCGTTATAAACAAATTCGGTTACTCCCCAAGCATAAATTACATCCGAAGGAATTTTTTCGGGATACATATTATATCGCAAATACATAGGAGTTCTAAGCATTTTGTAAAACTTGGATTTTCTCCCCAAATACCTATCCAAACTAATACTTATAAGTGCTGAATCAACAACCAACGACTGATTAAATCCCGAAATATGAGTGTAAATATCAGGTATTACCCTTTCGGGAAAATAATAATGATACCTGCAAAATGAACTGTGAATTTCACCTTTTATCTCAGGAGTAAAAATAAGAGTCCCTTGTTTATAAGCCTCTGCAATATAAGGGTCAGTAATAAAATAATACAATTTATCGGCATAATCAAGTTGATTTATCCCTCCTATTTTTATTATTCCTTTATTAAATAAGTCGTAATAATTGCCATATTTTTTTTCAAAATCCGGAACATAATTCCAAATGCTATCTTTATTTATTGCAAACAAATCCTTTTCAAACCTGAAATAATTTTGTTGTATTTTAATATCTGCAATATCAATATCCCAACTATTTCTCTTGCAACTTGTTGTAAATACAACCAGTAATACCGAAAATACAAACATCCATCTATTCATATTCGAAAAAGTTAATCTTTAAATACTATTTTTCTATAAAAATATTTAACCTTATATTTTTTAATTTATCTTTGAACAAAAATAATTCTTTATTTATTTAAACCATATATAAAATAGTGTTATTTAACTTTATAAGAAGATAAAACTAAATTAAAATAGTTGCATTTATTGCTTAACTTTAATATCTACAAACCTTTAAATCATAACCTTTATGAAAAAATATATTTTAATACTTTTTTTGTCAATATTTACAATTTCAACATTTGCTCAAGGAGTAAGAATGGGATTAAGTGCTTCCCCACAATTATCATGGCTAAAATCAAACAATGGAGAAGTTAAATCTGACGGAGTAAGAATGGGTTTTAACTTTGGAATGAATACCGATTTCTTTTTTGCCGAACGATATAGCTTTTCTACAGGTGTTTTTATTAATAATACAGGCGGAAAATTAAAATATAACGATTCATTGATATTTAATTCAAATGGTAAAATATATAATTTAGCTCCTGAAGCTGTTATTACTTATAAAATTCAATATATTGATATACCCATGGATTTCAGAATGGAATCGAACCAAATAGGCTATTTTGTTTTCTATGCCCAATTCGGTGTAACAAATCATTTGAGAGTGGGAGCTTCCGCAGATGTCAACAGTTCTAATACCGAATTAAACGGCTCAGGATGCAAAGATGAAGTTGCTTTTTACACTATGAGTTATGATATTGGCGGCGGATTTAATTACTATTTCTCAAAAAACACTGCTGTTACTGTTGGTATTTTATACTCAAACGGTTTTATTGATGTTACCAATAATACCGATTCTAATTACAGCGACAATGCTACATTAAGAAATATCGCATTAAAGATAGGCATCTTGTTTTAACATATTATTTATAAATTTTTATCTGTCTTAAAATGAAAGTTGCACTTGCTCAGCTAAACTATCATATCGGCAATTTTGAAAATAATTCCAAGAAAATTATTGATACAATCAAAAAAGCTGAATCTCAAAATATTGATTTAGTCGTATTCTCGGAATTATCAATTTGCGGATATTCTCCAATAGATTTACTTGAACAACACGATTTTATAATTAAATGTGAACAAACACTGCATAAAATTGCAACTTACTGCACAAAAACTGCTGCAATAGTTGGTGCTCCTGTAATTAATCAAGCAAAAAAAGGTAAAAAACTCTTTAATGCGGCATGTCTTCTTGCCGATGGAAAAGTTATAGAAAAACGTTACAAGAGTCTTTTACCCACTTACGATATTTTTGACGAATACCGTTATTTTGAGCCTAACGATAAATACGAAATCATAACTTTTAAAGGCGAAAAAATAGCCCTTACAATTTGTGAAGACCTGTGGGATAAACAACCATCGGCATATGAAAATGCAAAAGGAGAGTTATATAAAAAATCTCCTATGAATGAATTATCAAAACAAAATCCTGATTATATAATAAATATTGCCGCTTCTCCTTTTTCATACAATCAAGGAAAAATACGTACCAATGTGCTTATTCATAATGCAAAAAAATATAATCTCCCTGTAATTTACGTAAACCAAATAGGAGCTAATACCGAACTTGTTTTCGATGGCGACTCAATGGTTATCAACTCAAAAGGGAAAATTGTATCAAGTCTGAAAACTTTTTCCGAAGATTTTCAGGTGATTGACACAAAAAAACTTTTAAGTAATAAGTTAGAAGAAGTAAAACTGCTTGAGCAAGATTATATACAACAAATTCATGATGCTTTAATACTCGGCATAAAAGACTATTTTGTAAAAATGAATTTCAAAACTGCTACTTTGGGATTAAGCGGTGGTATTGATTCAGCTGTAGTAGTAACTCTTGCAGCAAAAGCCTTAGGAGCCGAAAACATCAGAGTATTACTGATGCCTTCAAAATATTCGTCTGACCACTCAATAAAAGATGCTGTTAGTTTAGCTGAAAATCTTAATATAAAATATGATATAGTGCCTATTCAGCCTGTTGTTGATGAATTTGAAAATAGTCTTGCCGAACTATTTAAAAGCAAACAAACCGATGTCACCGAAGAAAATATTCAAGCTCGAACACGCGGAGTGTTAATGATGGCAATATCGAATAAATTCGGTAATATTTTACTAAACACAAGCAATAAAAGTGAAGCTGCAGTGGGTTACAGCACTCTTTACGGCGATATGAACGGTGGTTTATCTGTGCTTGGTGATGTTTATAAAACTGATGTTTTTAAACTCGCTCGCTTTATAAATAAAGACAAAGAGATAATTCCCGAAAATACTATCATAAAACCACCGTCGGCAGAACTTCGTCCCGACCAAAAAGATTCCGATTCCCTACCCGAATATGATGTGCTTGATGCAATACTGTTTCAATATATTGAACAAAAACTCAGTGCATCCGAAATTATAGAAAAAGGATTTGATAAAAATACTGTTAACAAAGTTTTGCGACTTGTAAATATGAACGAATATAAGCGTTTTCAGTCACCTCCCATTTTACGTGTATCCTCAAAAGCATTCGGTTTTGGCAGAAGAATGCCACTTGTAGCAAAGTATTAATTAGTAGAAAGTTTGTAAAGTAGAAAGTTAAAAGTTATCGCTTAACTTTATTAAGAAAAAATATAACCGAAATAAATTATATAAATATTAGGAGTTAACAATAATGTCGTTGGCGTATATTACACTATGAATAAGATTAATCAATGATATTATAAAATATTCTACAATTACAATAATAAAAAGCAGAAAATTACAGAAACAAAAAAGCCCGCTCAAATAAATGAACGGGCTTAAAAGTTGGCGATAAAAAGACCT
>CAYRJP010000052.1:0-1586 GCA_964424425.1 uncultured Bacteroidales bacterium
GCCGATTTAAAGCATTTTAAAGAAATTACCAAAGGTCATACTGTGGTAATGGGTAAAAATACTTGGCTGTCGTTGCCTAAACGCCCGTTACCCAACCGCACAAATATAGTTATTACAAGCAATAAAGATATTACTTACGACGGTGCGGTTGTTGTAAACTCAATTACCGAAGCAATAGAAAAATGCGACCCTGACAAAGAAAATTTTATAATCGGCGGTGCGTTAATTTATAAACAATTTTTGCCTGTTGTCGATAAAATTTACTTAACATTGATACACAAAAAATTTGAAGCGGATACTTTTTTTCCCGATATTGACAAAAACGAATGGAAAGAGATAAAAAGAGTTGATATTTTTGACGATGAACAGGCAGGAGTTGAATATTCTTTTATAGATTTGGAAAGAATAAAATAAGTAATTATGGGCAAAAGGTTTGGTTTTATAACAATAGTAATAATTTTTGTGGCATCACTTATCGGATTTTATTTTTATCTGAAAAAACAAGCAGTTACGGGAGTTAATCCTGTAAATGCTGTTCCCGTTAATTCGGCAATGATTATTGAAATAAAAAATCCCGTTAAGTTTTTTTCGCATTTGGCAAACAAAAATACATTTTACGAAAACCTAAGCCGCCTGAAAGAACTTGATAAACTTACAAAAACACTCACTTCCGTAGATTCAATTATTAAACACAACGATAAATTAAAACAATTTTTTAACAACCACTCTTTAACCGTTTCTGTTCACGAAACAGGAAAAAAAGAGTTTTCATCATTATATATTATTCCCGTAGCAGGCAGATTTGAAGCAAACCAATTGCTTAAAACCATTGAAACGCTTTCGCAAAATAAATTTACTATAAACACCAAACGATACGAACAAGTAAAAATATACCACGCATCAAACGAAAATAAAAATGTATTCTATTGCTATCATAGCGGATTGCTGATGGCAAGCAAATCCGAAATTCTTCTTCAAGATGCGGTGCGACAATCGGAAAGTGATGTTAATTTGCTTAAAAACAAAAATTTAAAGCGATTAATGCAAACTTCGGGTCAACATTCGCAAGCAAATATTTATTTGCAGTTTGAGTATTTTCAGTCGTGGCTGACAAAAATACTTCCCGAAATATTTTTCAAACAACACTTTATTCATCAGGTTGGCGACTGGATAGAGCTTGATTTAAATTTAAAGAAAACCACCGTTCTGTTAAATGGTTTTGCCTTTACTGATACCGATGCCCACCGTTTTTTGAATCTTTTTAAAGGACAAAAACCACAAAACACAACTTACTTAAAATTTATTCCAGCCGAAACAGAGTCATTTTGGGGATTTACTTTCAACGACTATTTGCTGTATAAGCAAAACTTACAAAAATATATGGAAGAGGCAGGCGAAGCCGACAGATACGATATTAACCGGAAAAAAATTCGCGATGCTTTCGGAAAAACTGCCGAACTGCAATTGCAAAAGATTTTCGCAAACGAACTTGTTCAAGTTGTGTTACCCGACGAATCAACACTTTTTTATATAAAAACACAAGGATATCGCGACGGCTTAGAGTTAATAACAGGCTGGTTGAAAAA
>CAYRJP010000052.1:1686-3199 GCA_964424425.1 uncultured Bacteroidales bacterium
CGGAAAAATTCTTGAAAAAAGACTAAGCAAAAAAGCATACTCTTACTATAAAAACAATAAAGATTTATTTAAAGAATTTTATGCAGTAGGCTGGCAATTCTCTGCTGACAACGAATTGTATTTCAATAATTTTTTGTTTAGATATCAACCGACAAATGTTATAAAAGCCGCTACCGAATGGGAAACAAGGCTTGATACTATTATTGCATTTAAACCGCAACTTGTTATTAATCATTATACAAAAGACAAAGAGATTTTTGTTCAGGATATGAAAAACAATGTTTATCTGATAAACAATACAGGCAGAATATTGTGGAAAAAACAGATAGAAGAACCTATTATGGGTGAAGTTTTTCAGGTTGATTATTATAAAAACGGTAAATTTCAATACTTGTTTAATACCAAATCGAAACTTTATTTGCTCGACAGAAACGGAAACTATGTTGAACGATATCCCATAACGCTGACAAATAAAGCAGTTGCCCCGATGTCGGTTTTCGATTACGAAAAAAACAAACGCTATCGCCTGTTTGTGCCTTTGATAAACAACAAGGTACAAGTATTTAACATTGAAGGAAATATTGTAACGGGATTTAAGTTTAAAGGGACCGATAATAAAATAATAACTCCTGTTCAATATGTTAGAAATGCAGGCAAAGATTATATTATAATTACCGATAAATCAAGAACTTATATTCTTAACCGAAAAGGAGTTGAACGCGTAAAAATGAAAAAACAGTTTGCTCCGTCGGCAAACAATACATATAAATATCAGCATGGCAGCAGTTCGCGTAAAGCACGTTTGGTGCGAACAAGTACCGACGGAACTGTTTATTACGTATATTTCGACGGGAAAGTTGAAGAGAAAAAGATAAGAGAGTTTTCACCGAATCACTATTTTAATGTTGAAGATGTAACCGGTGACCGCATAAAAGATTTTATTTTTATTGATGGCCGGGAGATGTATGTTTACAGCATTACAGGCAAAAAAATTTACACACATAAATTTTCAACCGAAATAAAACACGGTCCGGCATTTTATAAATTTTCTTCAACAAAAAATTATATCGGAGTTACCGAAGCCGAAGCCCGTAAAATATACCTGTTTGATACAAAAGGCAAGATTCTTCACGGTTTTCCGCTTGTGGGGAAAACACGTTTCAGTATAGGATTTTTAAAGAAAACCGATTCGCATTTCAACTTGGTTGTGGGTGGCGACGAGTATTATTTATACAACTATAAGTTAAATTAATATGTTAATAACCATTTTCTTTTTTTCTGTTTTATTGGTATCCATTGAGCTGGCATATATCGGAAAAGTAACCGGGTTTTTACAAAAAAAACTTTCAACGGCTGATTTAATAAAACTTCTTTCGGCAGCACTTATTCCGTTTGTTTTTATATATGCAGGCGTTACTTTCGGAAAATTCGGCATAAAATATACCGCTGAATACACACAATGGTATGCCGCAACAGTATTTTTTATACTTGGCGTAAAATTATTTTACGATGG
>CAYRJP010000052.1:3299-6176 GCA_964424425.1 uncultured Bacteroidales bacterium
ATATGAATTTTTTTTAGGAATCATTTATATAATAATAGCAATTTTTATAATTATAAAAAACTGATTAATATTTAAAACACTAATAGTCATTATGTTAAAGTTTTTATTAATACTATTTTTGATAATCTATATTTTCGGATATATAGCAAAATTCTTTTTTGCTCGTTGGATAAAAAAAGTTTCAAAAATGCAAAACCCCGAAAATTTTAATCACAAAAAAGAAGGAGAAGTAACCGTAAATCAAACAAAACAAGAGCAGAGTAAATTTAAAGACAAAGGAGAATATATTGATTTTGAAGAAGTTGACGAATAAAAAGAATTCTATTATAACATTAAATTTGCAAAACTTGTCCCGTATTTTCAGAGTCACGGTATGAGTTATTGATTTAAAGATATCTATTAAGTATTTAATTTTGAAAGTTACTGAATTAAAGTATAAATATTTTGCTAAATAAAACAAAAAACATATATTTGCACACCAAAAATAAAAAAGCCCAGGTGGCGGAATTGGTAGACGCGCTGGTCTCAAACACCAGTGGGGTTAAACCCGTGCCGGTTCGAGCCCGGCCCTGGGTACTAAGCCCTCAAAATTTGAGGGCTTTTTTAATATAAATGCCTATGTCTGAAAACTCTTCTGAAAACAAAACAAAAAAAAATCATAACTTTGATATTCGCTATTTGAAAATGGCACAAATTTGGGCTGAAAATTCATACTGTAAGCGACGCAAAGTAGGGGCTTTAATTGTAAAAGACCGTATGATTATTTCCGACGGATATAACGGGACTCCTGCCGGATTCGAAAATATTTGCGAAGACGAAAACGATAAAACAAAACCGTATGTTTTACACGCCGAAGCAAATGCCATTACAAAAGTAGCACAATCGAATAATAGCAGTAGGGGAGCTACTCTGTATGTAACATCGTCACCATGTCTTGAATGTTCAAAACTGATAATTCAAGCGGGCATCAAGAGAGTAGTTTTTTCGGATAACTACCGTTTACAAGACGGTATTGAGCTGTTAAAACGAGCAGGTATTGAGGTAAAACAAATAAAAGAATAATATGCAAAACAATAAAATTTACAGAATAATTATGCCTGTAACCATTGCAATAGCAATAGTTCTTGGTATGTTTATTCAACAAAATATTGATTTAAGTAATGTTGCTTTTAATATTCAAACAAAGCACAGTAAATCAAGCAAAATAGATCAGGTATTAAATTATATCGACAAAGAGTATGTTGATACCGTTGATGTTTCAGAAATTGTAGAAACGACAATACCGGTAATACTTAAAAATCTTGACCCGCACTCTATTTATATTCCTGCCAAAGAGCTGCAAGCAATGAACGAACCATTGGAAGGAAACTTCGACGGTATTGGTGTTCAATTCAGTATCCAAAACGATACTGTAACAGTAATTAAAACTATTCCCGGCGGACCTTCCGAAAAAACAGGCATTAAAGACGGCGACAGAATTGTTACGGTAAACGATTCGCTGATTGCCGGAGTAGGAATTAAAAATGAGCAAGTTATGAAATTGCTCAGAGGTAAAAAAGGGACAAAAGTAAAAGTAGGAATTTATCGTCACGGCGAAAAAGAACTAATTCCTTTTGTAATTATAAGAGATGCTATTCCGCTTTACAGTGTTGATGTTTCGTATATGTTGGATAATTCAACCGGTTACATAAAAATATCAAAATTTGCAAAAACAACATATACAGAGTTTCTTGGGGCTGTTGCCAAATTAAAAACACAAGGAATGAAAAAAATAATTATTGATTTACGAGGTAACAGCGGAGGATTTTTAAATTCTGCAATAAATATTGCCGACGAATTTCTTGAAAAAGGACAATTGATAGTTTATACACAAGGAAGAGCACGTTCGCGAACAAGCTATTATGCAACAAACAGAATATCGTGCGGCGATTTAAAAATGTCAATTTTAATTGACGAATGGTCGGCATCAGCAGCCGAAATTGTATCAGGAGCAATTCAAGACAACGACAGAGGAACAATATTGGGCAGACGCTCATTCGGGAAAGGGCTTGTGCAAGAGCCGGTAGCTTTCGACGATGGTTCGGCTATGAGACTTACCATTGCTCGTTATTACACGCCTTCGGGACGATGTATTCAGCGTTCTTATAAAGATGGAGAAGAAAAATATTTCGAAGATATTTATCATCGCTATGTTGACGGTGAACTGCTTGATAAAGACAGTATTCACTTTGCCGATTCATTGAAATATTATACCGTTGGCGGAAGAGTTGTTTATGGTGGCGGCGGAATTATGCCCGATGTATTTATTCCTGCCGACACTTCAGGTGTTACCGATTATTTTACAACAGTAAGACGAAAAGGTCTTGAATATCAGTTCAGTTTTGAATATACTGACAAAAACAGAAAAATACTATCACAATTTAAGACTGTTGATGAACTTGTTGCATATCTTGATAAACAAGATTTATTAAATAAATTTGTTATTTTTGCCGAAAATAAAGGTGTAAAACACAACAATAAAGAGATAAAAATATCGAGCAATACCATTGAAATACAGATTAAAGCTTTGATAGCCCGCAATATATTTGATGATGCAGGATATTATCCCGTAATAAAAAATATTGATAAAACTTTATTGGAAGCTTTACGTTTAATAAATGAAGAAACAAATAAAAATTAATAAATAATGTCAGAAGTATTAAAAGAGACAATCCCATTTAAAATAGCCGATATAAAATTGGCGGAATGGGGAAGAAAAGAGCTTGATTTGGCTGAAAAAGAGATGCCCGGTTTAATGGCTTTACGTGAAGAGTATAAAGGTAAAAAACCTTTGGCTGGTGCAAAAATAATGGGGTCGTTGCATATGACCGTTCAAAC
>CAYRJP010000052.1:6276-11549 GCA_964424425.1 uncultured Bacteroidales bacterium
GTTGTTAAAGGTTCGGAATTTGAAGCAGCGGGGAAAGTTCCCGAATTTGACCCTAATGTTCATTCCGAAGAAGAAGGCGTATTTTTGGAGCTTTGCAGAAATATGTTAAAAGAAGACCCTCAGCATTGGACTAAAATTAAAAACCGTATTAATGGTGTTTCTGAAGAAACAACTACCGGAGTTCACCGTTTATATCAAATGGCAGAAGCAGGACGTTTGCCGTTTCCCGCAATAAATGTAAACGATTCAGTTACTAAATCGAAATTTGATAACCTTTACGGATGTCGTCACTCATTAACCGACGGTATTATGCGTGCTACCGATGTAATGCTTTCGGGTAAAGTAGCTGTTGTTTGCGGTTACGGTGATGTGGGTAAAGGAAGTGCTCAGTCGTTACGCGGACAAGGTGCTCGTGTAATTGTTACCGAAATTGACCCTATTTGTGCATTACAAGCTGCAATGGAAGGTTACGAAGTTAAAACCGTTGAAGATGTATTGGATTATGCCGATATATTTATTACAACTACCGGAAACAAAGATATTATCACAGCTGAACATATGAGTAAAATGAAAGATATGGCTATTGTTGGTAATATTGGGCATTTTGATAATGAAATTCAAATGGCTGAACTTGCAAAAACACCCGGAATTGTAAGAACAAACATAAAACCACAATACGATAAATGGACTTTTGCTGATGGACACAGTGTACTGATTCTTGCCGAAGGAAGATTGCTTAATCTTGGTTGTGCTACCGGACATCCCAGTTTTGTGATGTCGGCTTCATTTACCAATCAAACATTGGCACAGATAGAATTACATAATAATCAGGATAAATACGAAAACAAAGTTTATACTTTACCTAAACATTTAGATGAAAAAGTTGCTCGTTTACATCTTGATAAATTAGGTGTAAAACTTACAAAATTATCAAAAGACCAAGCTGATTATTTAGGAATACCGGTTGATGGACCTTATAAACCTGACCATTACCGATATTAATATTATATTAAAAAATTAAATTAAACAGCCATTTCACAAATATTGTGGGTGGCTGTTTTTTTTGCAACAGGAATAATTTTGTGTTAATAAAATCTTTTTTATATATTGCAATAAACGCAAAAACACATTGAAATGGCGAAAGAAAAATTTCAAGTTGAACATACAATAAAATCATCACATAAAATTTTATTTAACCGTTTGAGCACAGCCGGAGGATTAAATGAATGGTTTGCCGATAATGTTAGTGTTCAAGGGAAGATATTTACATTTGATTGGAGCGGAACAGAACAAAAAGCAGAAATGATAAATAAAAAAGATATGAAATACGTAAGATTTCATTGGTTAGACGATGATGATGAAAAATCGTATTTTGAATTTAAAATAAATGTAGATGAACTTACCGGAGATATTGCATTAATAATTACCGATTTTGCCGAACCTGATGAAATTGAAGATGCAAAAGAACTATGGGAAACACAAGTTCAAGAGCTTAAACATGTTATCGGTCTTTAAAAATAAAATGTCTTAAAAAAATGATATAAATCCTCAACTTTTGAGGATTTTTTGTTTTAATTATCCGTAAAGATTTTCTTTATACATTCTTTAAGATAATAAAATTTAAATAGTTTTACTCGTTTTCAATAAAAGGTTGTTAATTTGTATTGTTAAACTTTATAGATAAATTTTGTGAAAAAACTGCATAAATTCATATTAAAATCATACATAGGTCCCTTTGTGCTAACATTTTTTATTGCTCAGTTCTTATTATTGATGCAGTTTTTGTGGAAATATATTGACGAGTTAGTAGGTAAAGGATTAGATTTTAGCGTAATAGCCGAACTTATGTTGTATGCTTCGGCAACACTTGTCCCTATGGCATTGCCTTTGGCTGTTTTGTTAAGTTCTATTATGACATTCGGTAATTTAGCCGAAAATAATGAACTAATGGCTATAAAATCAGCCGGTATAAATCTTTTTAGAATCATGCTCCCTCTTATAATGTTTTCTATTATTGTAAGTTACGGAGCATTTCTGTTTTCAAACCATGTAATGCCATATACAAATCTGAAAATGGGCACATTGCTATATGATGTAAGAAAACAAAAACCCGAAATATCAATAAAAGAAGGTGTTTTTTCCGATGCATTGGAAGGATATGTTATAAAAGTAGCATCAAAAAATAAAAACACATCAATGTTGTATAATCTAATGATTTATAATCATACCGAAAAAAACGGTAACAGAAAAGTTACCATTGCCGATTCTGCAACAATGAAGCTCACAAGCGACAATAAGTATATAATACTTACCATGTATCACGGTACCAGCTACGATGAAATACTTGAAAAAAATAAAAGTCGCAACAAAAAAAAATATCCGCATCAACTAACAACATTTACCAGACAAAGAATCTTAATAGATATGTCGGGATTGGGATTTAAACGAACAGATGAAAATTTGTTTAAACATAATTATCAAATGTTGAATTTATCACAGCTTGAAACGGCAATTGATTCACTGAACAAAAATTATGATAAACGTAAAAGTGTATTTATCACAAATCTTGAAACAAGAAATCTTTTTAAAAAACTTAATTATAGCCAATCGGACAGTAATTGGTTTGAAAAAGATAATAATAAACTTGAACATCTTAATATAGATAGTTTATTTAACAATTTGTCTTTAAGAGAAAAACATATGGTTTTTGAAAATGCAAAAAGTTATATTCGTAACTCACAATCGTATGTGTCATCTATTGCCGGTGAATTTTCAGGTAAGCAAAAATGGATACGACGTCATGAAATAGAATGGCATAGAAAGTTCACTTTAGCTTTTGCATGTTTATTGTTGTTTTTTATCGGAGCACCGCTGGGAGCAATTATTCGTAAAGGCGGGCTTGGTATGCCGGTTGTAATTTCCGTTTTATTTTTTGTTATTTATTATGTAATAACAATTAGCGGCGAAAAAGCTGCAAAAGTAGGTAACCTTTCGGTTTGGTTCGGTATGTGGTTATCAGCAATGATACTTTTTCCTCTCGGTATATTTTTAACCTATAAAGCAGCTACCGATTCCGTAATTCTTAACATTGACACTTATCTAAAACCTATTAAGAAACTTTTTGAAGTAGGAAAAAAAGCAAAGAAAAAAATTAAAGAAAAAAGAACCTCTGAACATAAAAAAAATAATACATAAATTTATATACAGCTTATTAATTCGTTATTGTGAAAATACTGTTTTTATGCCATAAAATGCCTTATCCGCCAAACGACGGAGGAGCAATTGCAACGCTTAAAATGATAAAAGGTTTTGCCGAAGCAGACAATAAAGTTACTGTTTTGGCAATGCAAACTTATAAACATTCATTTAGCATAAATAAGTTACCCGACGATATTAAAAACAAAGTAGATTGGCATCAAACTTTTGTTGACACAAAAATTAAACCTTCAAAATTACTGTTGAATCTTATTTTCTCGAAAAAACCATATAATGCAGTGAGATTTGAATCAAAAGAGTTTGATAATAAATTAATAAAAATACTGTCAACACAAGAATTTGATATTATTCAATTCGAAGGACTTTATCTTTATTCGTATATCAATACAATAAAAAAATACAGTAAAGCAAAAATATCATTACGAGCACATAATATTGAGCATGAAATATGGCAAAGATTAATTAAAAATGAACCTTCTGCATTTAAAAAAAAATATCTGTCGATAATTGCTCACAGAGTTGAACATCTTGAATTTGATACAATTAAAAAAGTTGATATCCTTGTTCCGATAACCGGAAAAGATGCAAAAATATTAACATCAAAAACTACTGATTTACCACTTATGGTTTGTCCGACAGGATTAGACAATAACGACTTTAAACAATCGAAAATAAAATATAAAAATACAGTTTTTTATATCGGAGCATTAGATTGGACACCCAATCAAGAAGGACTTATATGGTTTTTAAAAAACGTTTGGTCAGATATAAAAAAAGAATTTAGCAATTGGGATTTTGTAGTTGCAGGTAGAAATGCTTCCAAAAGTTTTGAAAACGAGCTTAATAAATATCCTTTAAAATATATCGGTGAAGTTGACAATGCCAAAGAGTTTATTGATAATCATAATATTATGATTGTTCCTTTACTGTCAGGCAGCGGAATGCGAATAAAAATAATAGAAGGAATGGCTCGCGGTAAATGCATATTAACAACATCGGTTGGGGCAGAAGGTATTGATGCAAAAAACGGGAAAGATATTTTTATACAAGATACAGCCTATGATTTTAAAACAACATTAAAAAACATCTTGCAAAACAACTCTCTTTCTGCCGATTGTGGTAAAAATGCTTTTATATTTGTAAAACAATATTTTAATAATAAAATTATTATAAATAAATTGCAAGATTTTTATCTGAAACAACTTGATAATTAATGAATTATATCGAAATAATATTCTGGCTGCTAATATTTCTTATTTTTTATTCATATATAGGATATCCTGTTTTATTGTTTGTTATTACAAAAATAAAATCAAAACATAAAAATAATTCTACGGGCAACTATCACCCAACTGTTACACTCTTTGTTACAGCATTCAACGAAGAAGATTATGTTGATATAAAAGTTGAAAATTCGTTTAACATTGAGTATCCGAAAGATAAGTTACAATTTGTTTGGGTAACCGATGGCTCCACCGATAATACAAATACATTATTAAAAAAATATGAAAATATAAAAGTTTATTACTCTCCTGAACGCAACGGTAAAATAAATGCAATGAACAGAGGAATGCAATTTGTTGATACCGACATAGTTATATTCTCTGATGCAAATACATTGTTGAGCAAAGAAACAGCCATAGAGATGGTAAAACTTTTTGAAGATGAAAAAACAGGATGTATTGCAGGAGAAAAAAGAATAGAACTATCCGATAAAGATACAGCTGCGGCGGCAGGAGAAGGATTTTACTGGAAATACGAATCGTGGATAAAACAAATGGATGCACAAGCAGGCTCATCAGTAGGTGCTGCCGGAGAACTTTTTGCAATACGTAAAAATCTGTTTTTCAATGTGCCCGATGATACAATATTAGACGATTTTATTATTTCACTTACAATAGCGATGCAAGGCTACAAAATTGATTATACACCAAAAGCCTATGCCGTAGAAAAAGCATCGGCAAACATAGCCGAAGAGATGAAACGAAAAACACGAATAGCGGCAGGAAGTATTCAAGCTACAGTAAGACTTAAACCGTTATTAAATATATTTAAAT
>CAYRJP010000052.1:11649-13016 GCA_964424425.1 uncultured Bacteroidales bacterium
GTAAAATGGGAACGTGCCAAAAGACAAAAAATATAGTATTTATTACATATTTTTTAAACTGCCGATTTTTATTTCTTCACAAAAAATGTTATTAATACATACATCGATAAACAAATTTAAAAATCATATATTTCTGAAAAAAAAATAACTACTTTTGCCGAAAAGTAAACGTAAACAGTAATGACTAATAATAAAGATATTAACATCAAGTTAAACTCAATTGAAGAAGCAATTGAGGATATTCGCCAAGGCAAATTAATAATTGTTGTTGACGATGAACATCGTGAAAACGAAGGAGATTTTGTAGCTGCTGCCGAATTAGTTACTCCTGAAATGATAAACTTTATGGCAACTCACGGCAGAGGTTTAATTTGTGCTCCGTTAACCGAAGAACGCTGTAATGAACTCAATTTAGAGTTGATGGTAGGAAAAAACACATCGTTACATTCTACGCCGTTTACCGTATCGGTAGATTTAATAGGACAAGGCTGCACTACCGGAATATCGGCACACGATAGAGCAAAAACAATAAAAGCTCTTGTTGATAAAAATACAAAACCCGAAGATTTAGGTCGTCCGGGACATATTTTCCCGTTGAAAGCAAAAAAAGACGGAGTAATCCAACGTTCGGGACATACCGAAGCTGTTGTTGATTTAGCCCGTATGGCAGGACTTGAACCGGCAGGAGTTCTTGTTGAAATAATGAACGAAGACGGCTCTATGGCTCGTTTACCGCAACTGGCACAAATAGCTGAAAAATTTGATCTGAAAATAATATCTATTGAAGATTTAATATCGTTTCGTCTAAAAAAAGAGAGCTTAATTATAAAAGGTGAAAAAGTGCATTTACCGACAGAATACGGAGAATTTGAACTTATCCCTTTTATTGATAAAACATCAAACTTAGAACATGTAGCTTTAATAAAAGGAAACTGGGAACCCGATGAACCGATATTAACAAGAGTTCATTCATCATGCGTAACCGGCGATATTTTCGGCTCATTGCGTTGCGATTGCGGACCTCAATTACATAAAGCAATGCAAATGATTGACAAAGAAGGAAAAGGAGTTCTTGTTTACATGAACCAAGAAGGACGAGGAATAGGACTTTTTAATAAAATAAAAGCATATAAATTGCAAGAACAAGGAATGGATACCGTAGAAGCAAATCTTGCATTAGGCTTTAGAGAAGATGAACGTGATTATGGCGTAGGAGCACAAATTCTTAAAGAATTAGGTGTGAAAAAAATGAGACTTTTAACCAATAACCCTGTAAAACGTATCGGACTCGAAGGTTTTGGTATTGAGATAGTTGAAAATGTAAATCTTGAAGTTCCCGTTAACGAGCACAATCATTTTTATATGAG
>CAYRJP010000053.1:0-12892 GCA_964424425.1 uncultured Bacteroidales bacterium
CTTATCTCGATTTAATTTTAGTGCCCATAAACCACCTTCAAAATTCCGATGACGATTATAAAAGCACACAGGGCTATAACTTTACCGATTTTAATTTAAAATATAATTACAAGTTTTCGGACAAAGACCGTATTTATGTAAGCGGATTTTTCAGTCGTGACAAATATTACTACAACACAAAAAGCCTGTTTGACGGAGAAGAGTTTAATTCAACCGAAACCGTAAAAGACAATAAAGGCTGGGGAAATATTATCGGTTCAGTTCGTTGGAATCATCTGTTTGGAAGTAAGTTATTTCTTAATACTACTGCTTACTACACCGGCTACAACTACTACACTTATAACTTGTACCAAGCAGAGAGTTCCAACACCGATATTTATCCCGAAAGTAAAAATTCGGTAGATTATTCTTCAATTATAAACGACTTTGCCTTAAAGCAAGATTATCAGTTTATGCCTAACAATAAGCACTCAATACGATTTGGAATAGGTGGTATTTATCACAAATTTAAGCCCGGAGTTGAATATTTTTATTCAAAAACAGGAAAGGAGACTGTTGACAATAAATATAAAAACAATGATATCTCGGCAGGAGAATTTTCTGTTTATTTTGAGGATGATTTCAGTCTGTCCCGTATTATTAAATTAAATGCAGGTATTCACGCTTCAGGATTTTTGGTGCAAAACAAATTTTATAATTCGTTGCAACCGCGTTTAAGTATGCGTTTTTTGGTAAATCCTAATTTTTCAATAAAAGCAGGATATTCCACTATGGCTCAATACATTCACTTGCTGTCAAGTTCCGGTATTACACAATCATCAGACCTTTGGGTGCCAAGCACAGCTGAGATAGAACCCGAAACCTCGGAGCAATATTCATTGGGTATTACAAGTGTTATTAAAAACAGCTACCTACTCGAAGTTGACGGGTATTACAAAACTATGGATAACCTGTTGGAATACAAAGACGGAGCAAGTTTTTACACTACTGCAACAGGTTGGGAAGACAAAGTAGCCCAAGGCAAAGGCGATGCTTACGGAGTTGAGATTTTTTTGAAAAAAACAAAAGGAAAGTTAACGGGATGGCTCGGCTATACACTTTCGTGGACAAATCGCATATTCGATGAAATAAACTATGGTAAAGAGTTTCCATACCGATACGACCGTCGTCACGACATTTCCATAGTAGGAATGTATCACTTTAATGAAAAATGGTCGCTAAATGCTTCGTGGGTTTACTATACCGGCAATGCCGTAAGTGTTCCTACCACAGCATACGCAGAGCCGGGATATGACGGCAAGTATCATTCGTGGTCTAGCTTTCCATCGCCGTATTCAACTACCGGCTCTGAGATTTCAACATCAGGTGTAATTGAAAATTACGGCTCTCGAAACAATTATCGCCTTCCGGCTTATCACCGTTTAGATGTGAGTGCCACAATGAGAATAAAACATCCGAAAACAAGGCAAGAACTGAGTTTCGGATTTACAAATTTATACAACAGATTTAATCCTTCGTTTTATTACTCATCGCACGAACGTGATTTGGATACGGGAGAATCTAAACTTTATTATTATCAGGTAACACTATTTCCCATAATGCCGACAATCAGTTATAAAATTTCGTGGTAAAAATTTAAAATTTAAAGATTATGAAAAACACATTATACATCATCAGCATATTATTTGTCGTACTTACAGCTTGTGAAAAAGAGTTAAAAATAAATACAACCAAAGAAGAAAACAAAATAGTGATAAACTCAATAATTAATACCGACAGTGTTTTTACTGCGGAAGTAACAAAAACATTTTCTCCTTACAACAATATTAATGTTGAAGAATTGAAGGATGCCGAAGTAACTGTTTTTGAAAATGATATTTTTATAGAAAAACTGACTTACAATAAATTTTCATACGATTCTTTGGGTAAATTCAGAGGAACCTTTATTCCGCAATTAAATAAACAATACAAAATTGAGGTGACAACCCAAAATTCAGATTTGGCACAAGCAAAAACATCAATTCCCGAAAAAGTAACTATTTCAAACACACAAGCAATAGAAGTTAAATGGGGCGAAGATAATTTAACATCGCGAAGATTTAATTTTTCGTTTACACTAAATGACTTGGAAGGAGAAGACTACTATTATTTGATAATTGCCTTTCCGGTTTTTAAAATTGATACTATCAATCATGATACTTCATTTTTAGAATTTCAATATTGTGAAATTGAAACCGGCGATTTACCGCAAAGCCAACTCTATTTACGCAACGGATTAGTTTTTAACGATAAAGCATTTAACACCACAAATCATATTGTAAGCGGTTCGGCAACTACTTATGCTGATGCATTCAGCGAAAATACCAATTACTATTCTTGGGATGAACGCGAAAAAGTTTATTATGTTAATTTTAATAAAATTTACATTTATCTACAGCACTTAAATAAAGAGTTGTATCAATTTTATTCAAGTCACGCTAAAATGTTAAAAAATCAAGACGATTTATATTCTGAACCTGTGCCTGTTTACTCTAATATAGAAAACGGATACGGTATTTTCGCAGGTGAGAATACCACTTTGGAAAAGGTAAATGTTGAGTTATTAGAGTAATTACTTTAATAAAATGCTATTTGGTTTAAACTATTTATTTGTATTTTCGCAACAAATAAATAGTTTTAAATACAATAATATATGAGAGACATAAGCATAAAGTCAATTATAGATAATGCCATTTCTATTAAAAAAAATATTCTTGAAGACAAGCATTTACAACAAACAGTTCAAGATGTAGCCGAAGCAATAGTAAATTGTTATAAAAATGGAGGTAAAGTGCTATTTTGCGGAAACGGTGGAAGTGCTGCCGATGCTCAACATCTTGCGGCAGAGTTATCGGGCAGATTTTATTTCGACCGACCACCTCTTGAAGCCGAAGCATTGCACGTTAACTCATCGTATGTTACAGCTGTGGCAAACGACTACTCATACAACGAAATTTATTCGCGATATGTAAATGGTGTAGGCAAAAAAGGAGATGTGATTCTCGGCTTATCAACATCAGGCAACAGCAAAAATGTGGTAAAAGCTCTTGAAACAGCCAAAAGCAAAGGTATGACAACAGTTGCTTTTACAGGTGAATTCGGTGGAGAGATGAAAAATATTGCCGGCTTTTTGCTTAATGTTCCGTCAAACGACACTCCGCGTATTCAGGAAAATCATATTATGCTCGGACATATCATCTGCGAAATTGTTGAGGAAAAACTATTTGGTGATAAGTAACAGTTTAATGAACATAATAACTTGTTGGTTGTTTTAAAAACATAACAATATTATTAGTTTATGAGCAAGTCTGTTCTTCATATAAAAAATATGGTATGTCCGCGTTGTATATCGGCTGTGGAGAACACATTTACAAAACTTAACATTCCGTTTGCAAAAGTGGAGTTGGGAAAAGCAGAAGTAAACATAAACGAAGAAAATATTGATTTTATAACCCTTGACAAAGAGCTGAAAGAGATAGGTTTTGAACTAATTTACACAAATAGTGATAAAATTATTGAGCAGATAAAAAACCTTGTAATTGAGTTTATTTATAATTATGAGGATAAAGAGATAAAAGTAAACTTTTCGGACTACCTGTCTGAAAATTTAAAATACGACTATTCGCACATATCTAAAATATTCTCCGACAGAGAGGGCTTAACCATTGAAAAGTATATCATTTTACAAAAAATAGAGAGAGTAAAAGAGTTAATATCTTACAATCAGTTGAATTTTTCCGAAATAGCATTTAAATTAAATTACAGCAGTCCGGCTCACCTTTCAAAACAGTTTAAAGAAGTTACAGGACAAACCCTGTCGCAATACAAAAACAGTAAAAATAAACAACGCTCTACCCTTGATAAAGTTAACGGCAGTTAATTTAAAAAATCCTCATCCAAAAATTATATAAGTTTTATCCGAAATTGTATAAAACCTAATCTGTTATTTGTTTGTAATTTAGACTTATTAAAAATAACAAATGAGTCGAATTGCCAACATATTGATTTCCACTATTTTCCTGATAAGTTTTATCGGGATAAATATCCATAAACACTTTTCTCACGGAAAATTATACAGTGTTGCAATTTTTCACGAACCCGAAACTTGTTGCGATAATCAGCAAGTATGTGATTTAGGTTCTGAGCATACAAGCAGCAATAAACACGGTTTGCATTGTAAAACGGAAATTGAACTTTTCAGAATACACGATAATTTTGTAAAAAAAGAGTTTGCAACTCCAGTTGTTCAAACTGTAAAGTTGTTGTTTTATCAATTAACCGGCTTGTTTAGTTATCACAAAACTGCTACTGTTCAACAACTGAATTATTACATAAAGATTCCTCTGCAAAACACCAACACCCAAACTGTATTCGGGGTATTTATCTGTTGAAAATATCAAACAAACTTCCTGTAATTTTTCCATAGTCTGACTTATTCCGATTCTTTCGGAGATCAGTATAAACTTGTCGGAAGCCGGATTAGCAACGAAGAACATAAATTATAGCAGAAATCACTTCGGCAAGCTCAGTGACCGGGAACTTTGGAAGCTAGTTTACTCCGAATTTATTTCGGTGAGCGTAGCAATTAAAATTTACAAATTACATGCCTACTCTTTATAAGATTAGCACCACGTTAAAACGTGGTGACACATTAAAGATTACAACATTATTTAAATTTTAAATTAAAAAAAATGAAACATCCATGATAAGTTTATTTAACACACACGAGCAATGATTATCGCAGAAAGCTTGTCCGCCTTTGGAGGATGCGGATTTGAAAGTGTGAATTAACAGATAGGATGTTCCATCTGACCATTGAAAATTTAATTATAAACAGATGAAATATTATATAAACACAATAATGTCAACCGATTTAGAATCGGCTACAAACAAAGTAAAAGAAGAACTTCAAAAAGAAGGTTTCGGAGTGGTAACACAATTTGACGTAAACAACGCTTTAAAAGAGAAACTTAACATAGACTTTCGTCAATACAGAATTCTTGGAGCGTGTAATCCCACATTTGCTCTAAAATCAATTACCACCGAAGATAAAATAGGAACAATACTGCCTTGTAATGTAATGTTGCAGGAAATTGACAAAGGTATTGAGATTGCTTTCATTAATCCGAAATCAATGATTGCAGATATTGATAATACTGAAATGAAGAAAATAGCGGAAGAGATTTTTGAAAAATTAAACAGTGTTATGAACTCTTTAAATAAATAATGTTATGACATCTTTACATCCATTAATAATTCATTTTCCAGTTGCTCTTTTATTGAGTGCTGTTATGTTTGCTGTTTTAGCATTATTATTAAAACAACAAAAACAAATATTTATAAATCTGTTAACAGGAAATTTAATACTGGGAACTCTCGGTATTATTGCTTCTGCTGTTTCTGGTGTTATAACTGCAAAAACACTCATACACAATAATAATATTCACGAAATATTAGAAATTCACGAGCTTCTGGGATATCTTTTAACAACCGCATATATTATTTTATCGGTATGGATACTCATTCGTAAGAATAAAATGAAAATTAAAGAACTGTTCTTATTTGTTTTTATTCTCACCTCTTTTTCTGTTGTTTTAGCCTACTCCTCTCATTTAGGCGGGAGAATGGTATATGAAGAAGGAGCCGGAGTTAAACCGGTAATGGAAATGATTAAATCTCAACAGCATAATTCGGTGGAACATTCTCACTAAATAAGTATTGAATTAATATTAAAAATATAATACAATGATTAACAAAATAATAAAGTTCTTTTTAGAGAACAAGCTGGTAACCTTTATAGTATTATTTGTTTTTATACTATTGGGCATAGCCAATGCACCGTTTAACCGGGGTGAGGGCATCATACCCCGCGACCCTGTGCCTGTTGATGCGATACCCGATATAGGTGAAAATCAACAGATAGTTTTTACAGAATGGGCAGGCAAATCACCGCAAGATATTGAAGATCAAATATCATATCCGCTTACCACGGCACTGTTAGGTATTCCCGGAGTAAAAACAATCCGAAGTAATTCAATATTCGGGTTGTCAAGTATTTATATAATTTTCGACGAAGATGTTGAGTTTTATTGGAGCAGAACACGAATTCTCGAAAAACTCAACTCTCTTCCTCCGGGCACTTTACCTCCCGATGTAAAACCCGCTTTAGGTCCCGATGCAACTGCTCTCGGACAGATTTTCTGGTACACTCTTGAAGGACGCAACAAAAAAGGCAAGCCCGCAGGAGGCTGGGATCCGCAAGAGTTGCGAACTATTCAGGATTTCTACGTGGGATATTCTCTTACATCAGCCAAAGGTGTTGCCGAGGTAGCATCAATAGGTGGTTTTGTTAAAGAATATCAAATAGATATTGACCCCAATGCTATGAAAGCATACGGCGTAAATGTAGCCCAAATTATGGCTGCCGTAAAAAAGAGCAACCTCGATATTGGAGCCAGAACCATTGAGTTTAACCGCACCGAATATTTGGTTAGAGCATTGGGCTATGTAAAATCTCTCTCCGATATCGAAGAGAGTGTGGTAACCGTGCACAATAATGTGCCTGTAAGAATAAAAGATGTGGCAAAGGTAAATTTCGGACCTGCCACTCGCAGAGGTGGTCTCGACAAAGGAGGAGTTGAAGCTGTGGGCGGAGTGGTAGTTGCCCGTTACGGAGCAAATCCGCTTGAAGTAATCAACAATGTAAAACAAAAAATAGCCGAAATTCAAGCCGGACTTCCGCAAAAAATTCTCGACGACGGAACTGTTTCAAAAGTTACCATTGTGCCGTTTTACGACCGCACAGGACTGATAAAAGAGACTCTTGGAACTCTCGAAGAAGCTCTTACTATGGAAATTCTGATAAGTATAATTGTTGTGATTATTCTTGTGCTCAATTTGCGAGCATCAATTCTTATTTCAAGTCTGCTTCCCATCGGTGTTCTTATGACATTTATCGTTATGCGACGGTTTGGTGTCGATGCCAATATTGTTGCCCTTTCGGGAATAGCAATAGCAATAGGTGTAATGGTTGATGTGGGAGTAGTATTTACCGAAAATATTATCCGGCATCTCGAAATGGCAAAAAACGTGGCAGTTCGTGGCAAAGAATTAATGCGAGTTATCTACGAATCGGTTACCGAAGTAGCAACAGCAGTTATTACCGCACTTGCAACCACTGTCGTGAGTTTTCTGCCCGTATTTTTTATGGAAGCAGCCGAAGGCAAACTGTTTCGTCCGTTGGCTTTTACAAAAACATTTGCTATGATTTCGGCTCTTATCATAGGGTTGGTACTTATTCCCACGTTTGCTCATATTGTTTTTTCAATAAAATTCGATAAAAAACGAATTGTAAAAACAGTAAGCATACTACTTGGAATATTCGGTATTGTAGCATTTATTTTATCACCGTCAATATTACCTGTTGCTCTTATTTTACTTGCGTTAAATAACTTTTTTGCAAACAGGTGGAGTCAAAAACACAAAAACTACACAAATTATATCAACATTTTCATTACCCTTTCAGTAGTGATATATTTCCTTACTCACGCGTGGATGCCACTCGGAGCAAGCAATAGTATGTTTGTAAACTTTCTGTTTGTATTGTCGATAATAGCCGTTGTTTTGGGAACTCTTATGACTGTTGTAAAATTTTACACTCCCATTTTAAGATGGTGTCTCGACAATAAATGGAAATTTCTGAGTATTCCCATTGCCGTTATCCTTTTCGGGATGCTTGTTTGGCAAGGTGCCGACGGTTTATTCGGATTTTTTCCCGCCAAGGTAAAAAACACAACAGCTTGGCAGTCGTTTGCAAAAACATTTCCGGGAACGGGAAAAGAGTTTATGCCTACGCTTGATGAAGGCTCATTTTTGCTGATGCCCACTACAATGCCACATTCGGGAATAGCCGAAAATATGGAGGTTATAGGTAAAGTTGATTTAAATATAAATGCCATTCCCGAAGTGGAGAGTGTTGTGGGAAAATGGGGACGTGTAAACTCAGCTCTCGACCCTGCTCCCACTTCTATGTATGAAAATGTTATCAATTACAAATCGGAATATATGGTTGACGAAGACGGATATCGTTTACGTTTTAAGGTGAATAAAGACGGTGCTTTTATTTTAAAAGACGGCACTTTATATAATCCTGCAACCGACAATTTCAGAATAGTTGAAAAAGATAAGTTAACGCCGGATTCCAAAGGTGAATATTTCAGACAGTGGCGTAAACATATTCATTCACCCGATGATATCTGGCAAGAGATTGTAAAAAAATCAAAAATTCCCGGACTTACATCGGCACCCAAACTGATGCCTATACAAACGCGTTTGGTTATGTTGCAAACAGGAATGCGTGCACCTATGGGAATAAAAGTTTACGGACCCGATTTGGAAACAATAGAAAAAGTAGGTTTTCAAATTGAAAAATATCTTAAACAAGTTCCGGGAGTTCAGAGCAGTTCGGTTTTTGCCGATAGAGTGGTAGGCAAGCCGTATCTTGAAATTAAAATCAATCGTAAGGCAATTGCCCGCTACGGTCTGACTATTAAAGATATGAATGATTATATAAGCGGAGCAATAGGCGGAATGAAACTCGGTTCTACCGTTGAAGGCAGAGAGCGTTTCCCCATCAGGGTTCGTTACGCTCGCGAATATCGCGATAATCCCGACGACTTAAAGTCAATTTTAATTCCTACACCCGCAGGCGTTCAGGTGCCTCTCGGACAGCTGGCAGATATTACCTACACACGCGGTCCTCAGCTTATTAAAAGTGAAGATACTTTTCTTGTGGGATATGTAATTTTTGACAAAAAGCCCGACCGTGCCGAAGTGGATGTTGTTGAAGATGCTCAAAAATTTCTTGATAAAAAGATTGCATCGGGAGAATTTGTTATTCCGCCGGGTGTAAATTATAAATTCACAGGTAACTACGAAAACCAGATACGTGCAACCAAACGCTTAATGCTGGTTGTCCCCATATCATTGATACTTATTTTTCTGATTTTATACTTTCAATTCAAATCGGTTGCTCAAGCGTCAATGTCGTTTTCGGGTATTTTGGTTGCCTTTGCCGGAGGTTTTATAATGATTTGGCTTTACGGACAAGGCTGGTTTATGGACTTTTCCGTTGCCGGAATGAATATTCGCGACTTATTTCAAATGCACACAATCAATTTGAGTGTGGCGGTGTGGGTAGGTTTTATCGCACTGTTCGGAATAGCCACCGATGACGGTGTAATTATGGGAACATATCTTATGCAAGTGTTTGAAAGAGAAAAACCCAAAACAGTTAAAGCAATTCGCGAATCGGTATTAAGTGCCGGCAAACAAAGAGTACGTCCGGCTATGATGACCGCCGCAACAACAATAATTGCTCTTATCCCTGTTCTTACATCAACAGGTAAAGGCTCCGATATTATGGTGCCAATGGCAATTCCGTCGTTTGGCGGTATGATTATTCAAGTTATGACAATGTTTGTGGTGCCGGTGCTTTACAGTATGTGGCAAGAAAAAAAATTGAAATAATGGGAAATATAAAAAATACACATCGCTGTTCATTAATACTAACATTTTCTGCAAAGAAAGACTTGTTCAGTTATTAATTGAAAATAAATCTGAAACAGGTATCCCCTTGAGCGGATTATTGGGGTATTGATGATAATAACTAAAAAACATAATCAAATGAAAAAAATAAAAACATATAAAATAACAGGACTTTTGTTGATGCTTTTGTTCTCGCTTTCGCTAAATGCACAAGATACTATCAATAATTATCTTAAAACAGCAGCCGAAAACAGTGCGGGATTAAAAGCAAAATTCAATAAATATATGGCTGCAATGCAACGTATTCCTCAGGTTGGAGCATTGCCCGACCCGTCGTTTGCTTTCGGCTACTTTATTCAGCCTGTGGAAACAAGAGTAGGTCCTCAACAAGCTAAACTGTCGCTTACGCAAACTTTTCCTTGGTTCGGAACACTTGGAGCAAGAAAAGATATTGCAACACAACAGGCAAAAGCTAAGTATGAAGTTTTTGAAGAGGCCAAATCAAAACTTTTTTATGAAATAAAATCGGTTTGGTATAATCTGTATTTTACAAATAGAGCAATAGCTATTACCAAAGAGAATATTACAATTCTTAATACTTTTCAAAAACTTGCACTTATTAAAATAGAAGCAGGCACTGCATCGTCGGTTGACGAATTGAGAATAGAAATGGAATTGCTCGATTTGAAAAACCAACTTGCTTTGTTAAACGATAAGTTAAAAATGCAAAAAATAGAGTTTAAGAATCTGCTTAATGTGTCCGATACTTTTGAGGTGATAATTCCCGAAAAGTTGCAAACCGATATTGATAAATTACAAAACTATGCTCAATTAGACAGCATAAGATTGAACAATCATCTTGTTTTGCAATCGGAGTTTTTACAAGCATCATACGAATACAGGCAGATAGAAGCACGTAAAGCGGGAAAACCTGTTTTTTCAGTGGGTATCGACTATACATTTATCGGTGCATCGTCAAATCCTTCATTACCTGCCGGAGAATCGGGAAAAGATGCAATAATGTTTCCTAAAATAGGTATCACTATTCCCGTTTATCGCAAAAAATATACGGCTATGGTAAAAGAAGCCGTGTTTTTACAACAAGCCGAACAAAACAATAAAATAGACAGAATTAACATTCTTGAAACTCTGTTTGAAAAGGCAAAAGTTGATTATAATAATGCCGTAAGACGTTTAACACTGCATCAAAAACAAACCGAACTTGCAAAAAAAGCAATGAGAATATTGGAATCGGAATATGCTGCAAACGGTAAAAATTTTGAAGAAATTCTCAGAATGGAGCGTCAAGTATTGATGCACAATCTTGAACTTGAAAAATCGAAAACCGACTTAAATGCTTCGCTGGCTTTTATTGATTATCTGTCGGGTAGATAATGGTAAATCAATTCGATAACCGGTTTCAGAGCTTATATCTCTGTTACTACTCAAACTGAAATTTGAATTTGTCGAAAGTAAATTGGAATTAATATAATATCAAATAAATTAAAAAAAATATAACAATGAAATGTTTAAATAATATAAAAGAAAACCTAAAACTTATAGCAATAGTGCTTGTTTTAGGTATTGTTACGGGTTTGATTATAGGCAAATCGGGTAACAAATCGGAAAATACTTCGCAAACAACAACTGTTGATAATCATAATCACGAAAGTGAAGCTAAAACGTGGACTTGTTCTATGCATCCGCAAATAAAAAAAGATGCTCCGGGAAAATGTCCTATATGCGGTATGGAACTAATTCCGTTGGAGAGAAACAGTGATGAAGAAAATATTGACCCCGCCGAAGTGCAAATGACCGAATCGGCTATGAAACTTGCCGAAATTCAAACTATGACGGTAAAAAAAGACTACTCTAACAAAGAGGTATATCTTTTGGGAAAGATAAAGCCTGATGAACGTCGTATAGCCGAACTTACAGCCCGCTACGGTGGAAGGATAGAAAAACTTCACGTCAATTTTACGGGACAAAATGTTCGCAAAGGCGAAAAACTTGCTACAATATATTCACCCGAATTGATAACCGCCCAAAAAGAGTTGCTTGAAGCGGCAAAGTATAAAGAAACTAATCCGAATTTTTATAGAGTTACACGCAGTAAACTAAAACTTTGGGACTTAACCGACAAGCAAATTGATGAGATAGAAAAAGGCGGAACTCCGAAAAATTATTTTGAAGTGCTGTCGCCAATCTCGGGAACGGTAACAAGGCGATATGTGGCAATAGGCGATTACGTAAAAGAGGGAGATGCTCTGTTTCAGGTTATTGACCTCACGAAAGTGTGGGCTATGTTTGAAGCATACGAAAGCGATTTGCCTTGGCTTAATGTGGGTGATAAAGTGGAGTTTACCGTTCAGTCGGTTCCGGGTAAGAAATTTAACGGTAAAGTTACATACATTGACCCGTTTTTAAATCCTAAAACACGAATAGCAAACGTGCGAGTTGACGTAAACAATTCAAAACTGCAACTAAAACCCGAAATGTATATAAATGGTATTATTAAACCCGAACTGTCAAAATACAGTAAGGCTTTGTTAATACCCAAAACAGCAGTATTGTGGACAGGCAAACGCTCGGTTGTGTATGTAAAAATTCCCGAAAGAGAACATACATCTTTTAAATATCGTGAAATCACTCTCGGACCTGTGGCAGGTGAGTTTTACATTGTAGAGGACGGATTGAAAGAGGGAGAAGAAATTGCCGTAAACGGAGTATTTAAAATTGATGCCGCCGCACAACTTGAGGGAAAACCGAGTATGATGAATCCTTCGGGAGGAAAAGTGTCAACAGGACACAATCACGCAGGAATGGATATGGATAACTCTTCGGAGAATAATGGAACAGAAAATGCGGAAACAGAAAAAGAGAATATGAATATGGATGAGACGGAAACAAATAGCGAGCATTCGGGTATGGATATGAGTAATGGCGAACCCAATGTTGAACACGCAAATATTAAGGTGGCGGGCAATTGCGAGATGTGCAAAGAGAGAATAGAAAAAGCGGCAAAATCACTTGACGGAGTAAATTTTGCCGATTGGAATATCGAAACTAAAATGTTGCATTTAAGTTTTAATAAACAAAAAGTTTCTCTTGATAAAATTGAGAAAACCATTGCAAATGTAGGACACGATACCGAAAAGTATCAAGCTCCCGATGATGTTTACAATGCTTTGCCCGAATGCTGTAAATATACGAGGTAGGTTAAATTATTTAATGATACAATGGTGTAATGATTCAATTATACAATGATATAATGATTTAATGCGATAATGTGATAATGCAGTAATGC
>CAYRJP010000054.1:0-12696 GCA_964424425.1 uncultured Bacteroidales bacterium
ATACAGGGATAGCCCGGTCATTGCCCTAATTAAAAAGGCAAATCATCATCTAAGTCATCGGCATCGCCAGCAAGCTCTATATCATAAGTATCGAAAGAAATTACTAATATAGATTTTAATGTTTCAATCATATTGCCTAATGAGTATGCACCTAAGTTGTTTATGAATCTTGACACCACTTTAAGTGATGGAATATTATGCCAATTATAAAAACTTTTGAATGCAAGAGTAAAGAAGCCTAAACCGTGAATATTCAATGAAAATATACGACGGTCGATAGTGTTTGTATCATTTCGTAAAATATAATGAACAGAGTAACTGACATTACCTATTGTATTCGTGTAGTGCGAATATGTAGGCATCCCATATATCTCATTATTTTTGTCCATTATTAACTGTGAACTTCTATCTTTATAATTAACATTTATATTAACCTTTTCAATAACAGCAAGATACAATACATCCATAACGTAACGATGATATTTTCTGATACAATCATAATAAACTTGCTTTAACTCTCCTATTGTTTTAGGGAATGATGGTATAGGTATTTCCATTTCATGTATTAATAAAGCAATACTATCATCTTCGTTGTATGAAAACTCTTGAAAATCCATCAAATTGTTAGCATAAAATATATTAGCATGACTAATTTTAAAACGAATATCCTTCGGAATATCACTGGGCTTTACTAAATTACGATTATCAACTATATCAATATAGTCACCCAAACTTATATCGTGAACAGATGCTGATGATATTTGCTCGTATCTATTATTATTAAATAAATGTCGAACTAACACAGGATAATGAAATGGCAAATCTCGAAGAACAGTATCATTGGACATTTCTGTAATTATGTCAGGAATGTTACCTGTATTTAACTTTGATTTTTCCATAATTTTAATTTAATTTGGTTGGTGTATAAATAGTAATTTCTTTAAATAGTTTTTCTGTTTGTCGCATGGTATATAGCATTTGTTTAAGTTCCTTAGCATCTCTGGTATCTTCAAAGCCCTGCTCTACCTGCTCACGTATTAGTGAGAATTGATTTGCTATATCTTGTATGCAACCTTCAATAGTTTCCTCGTTACTTGTCTCGTCTAAGTATGCCTCGAAATTAGTAAAATCTAATTCGATGCCCTTCAATGTTGTAATGCGTGTGCTATTGTTCATCGCTCACCTCCTCTTTGTCTTGACCGGGTGTGAATGGTAGGTCTAACTGTTTGCCGTTATACTTCCAATCTTCTAAGGTTTGGTGTCTTACTTCTTTGAGCCGTAACTTTGCATGATTCATATAGTTCTTAGCATTCTTAAAGTTTGATGATGCCCTTTCGTAGTATTCGAGTTCTTTCTCTATTGCTTCTTGCTTTTGCCTTATAAATTCGTGTGGCTCGGTAAAGTTTTGAAACAATACATCGTAACATTCTCTTTGATATTGAATGACCGCTTCCCTGGCATCTTCCGAAACATTTTTTGCATTGATACGAAACAACCAGCCAAAAATATATTTGTATGGTAAACAATACATTTCTCGTTCTTTTTTATCTGCACCAACTGACACCCTGAGGGTGCCAGTTGAACTTAAAATTTCATCTGATTTTAGTTTCTCAATTTGCTTCCTTGCGGCAATTCCGAGAGCCTGACAAATTGGTTTAATCGGAACAAAGATTTGTCCGTTTGTTTCTTCGATAATTGCAATTTCGGTATTATTTACCGTTGCAATTGTTTTTTGCTTTTGTTTTTCCATCTTAAATTAAATTTAATTAATAAAAAAGTAGAGAGCTGGAAAAACAAAAGACTTATACTTTAAAAAGTGGTAAGTTTTTATTAACTCTCTACTATATTTTGATAAACTATTATTCAATGATTTTTAATTAAAGTATTACAATGTCTTTTATTTTTCCGATACAAAACTACAAAAAAAAATAAACCCTGCAATATGCGAGGGCTTATTTATATTTGTTCTAAATAAAAAGAGACAACTTATATAAGTTGTCTCTAAGTGCCAAAAACATTTCCCTTACTCGCAGTAAAAACCAAAATTACTGTCTCTTGGTAAGGTTGCTATTTTTAGCTATCGTTGTCTGTTGTGTGGTTCGGGGTTATAATTTAGGAACTTTATATTTTTTACTTTTGTCATTACCTGTAACTGTAAGTGTTCCTTTTGCGTGTGCATCTGCAACCATTTTGCCCTCCTCTACTAATTTTTTAGTTTCATCATCCATTTCATAACGATTGCAAGCAGTTACGTCAAAAACAGACCAAGCTGTATTTAACATTGTACACATAACTCCATTTGGCACATTGGATTGTGAATATATCCAAGCATGCTTACAATTATGACATATTCCTGTTTGATTTTCCATATTGCAAATATAATACCTATTTAGAATAATTCCAAATTAAATATTTATGTCAATAAATGCCGACTGTTTTAAATTTCTACTCAGCCAATAACAACCTTTATCAAGTGCGTCTGTGCTGTGAGGTGCGACTCTTTGGTCAGCTCCTCTCTTACGTTCCATGCCTTTGTCTTTGCTGAACTTATTGTCAACCTGTTTAATTTTCGTTTCTTTCATAGCAATAATCAGATACTTACAGTTATTTCCGTCGATTTTAATATTAAATAACTTATTGTCATTAATATTCATAATCTTTTGCATTATCTGCCATTTCTCATAATACGGAGGTTCGCGATGTTTATGTTTTTTAGTCGAAACATTCCAACCGCCTACACGCAACTGCTTAATTGCATCATCGTTAATTGTCCTGCTGCCTTGAATAGAATTACTTTTGTCGTCTCCGTAACTGTCTCTTACAAATATTATTTTTTTATTTGTATGATGTTCAAAGAATACGTTAACTTCCTGCATTAAGGTTTTTGGCATCTCACCGGGGGGCAATGCGTAGAACTCTTTTATAATATATAATGTGTTGGTTGATTTACTGTATTGTGCCGCCAAACAAAAAGAGATTGTTCCGCCCCAGTCGAAGAATAAATGTATTGGCAGGTTCGGATTATAATATTTTTGATTAAAAAATTTAGACGATATTTTACCAATCTCGGCAAAGTTATATCCTGAACTCATTGCTATTTCATAAGAATAATTTTCGTCCCAAGAATCGTTATAGATATGAATATCATCATCAAGATTATAGTAGCCGTTATCAGTCATACTTACAAGAGCGTTCATTATTTCTATCATAAAAATAATGTTCGGAAGACTCTTTTGTTGATTTCTGATGTAAGATAAGCCAACATGTTTATAATTGTCAAAAGCGTTTGATAATGTGAATAATGTAGTTCCGTCTTTACTTAGCAAAGGCTTCATTTGTCTGCGAAGCCTTTGTATTTCGTTCCAATGCAGTTTGAAATCATATTTATCTGTAATATCAAGTAATTCAAGTTGCATCTTCACAACTTGTCGCCAAAGGGAAAAATAATCAATACCATACTCTTGTAAGTAATAATTGCCTTCGTCTAAAATCCATTTAGTTTCATTTGAAAAAGGCATTGATGTTGAATGATGCTCACCAAGGTGCCAAGGAATATGCTTGAATTTATCTTTATTCGCTCGAACTGTCGGCTTTACTTCGTTGTCAAGTTTCTTTTTATTAAGACGTAAAGTTTCATCTGTCATAATAAAATCAGTGTTAGGACCTCGCCCGGAACCCTCTCTGTCCTGAGAAACAAGATAGAATCCGACAGGACGTTCCGGGTTGAAAAATGTTATATAGTTTTGAAAGTTGCGGACAGGCGGTTGATACGGCAAACCCCAGCGTTTAGGAGGTTTTTTCCCGATAACATAATGAACATCTCTAATATATCCCATGCGTTCCATTTGTTCCAATGCTGACGGCAAAACAGAAGTAAGCAAGTGTGTAAATGTTTTTGCAACTATTACGACAGATGCACCGGGTAAGTGATTTATAATATCGTGCATTTTTGAACCGAAATAAACAGACTTCCCCCAACCTCTACCGGAAATATTAAAATTTCGTTTAGCCTGCAAAATATACATTGCAGTTTGAAAAGCATGGAATGATAAAGGTAAATTCATAGTTAAGATTTCATTATAATTTCAGCATCTTCAATGGTGTCTAATTCAGGAAACAAGAAATTTGTAAGTTCTTGCCGACGTTCCATCGGCATGGCATGAAGTTTTGATAAATCAATTTTTTCAATTTCATTTCCAAAATTTACGGCAATAAAATAATTATTATTACCGAGTAATTCGGGATCAATTCCATCTTCCTCATTTTTTTCAATTGCATAAATTTTAATTAAATCTTGCCTTGCAAGTTGCCACGCTTTATTGTCGAGGTTTTGTTTAGCAGTTTCAATTTGCAAAAGTGCATCTTCAACGATGAAATTACGCAGCCAATCTTTTGACCTGCGATTAACAGGGTTGAATAATTTATTTGCATTACGAATATCATTATATGCCTGAGAAATTTTTATATTAAATTTCTTTACAAGTCTGTTCCTAACCTCATACGGTTTGCAAATTTTAAGTTGGTCATAAGCAAAATCCCAACGCGATAATATTTCTTTATCTTTTGCGGACAGTTCTTCGCTGTCCGGGTTATCAACCCACATGCGAATACGGTCGAAAGTTACATCTATGGTTGCAATTTTAGGCATAAAGTTGAATCGTCAGTTTTGCTTTAAATTCTTTTAATTCTCTTAATTGAAGCTGTGCCATATCGGCATCGAACACATCAGGTATATTTTCAAGTTCTTGCAGTTCCTCAATATCATTACTTGGATATATCGCTGATTTTATTTCAACTTCCCTGCTTAAAAATCCTTTGTAAAATGCTTTTCTAACGGCTGAATCATTATCGTTTAATTCTTTAATGAAATGATAACGGTTGACTTCGATAATATCTGCAATATCAAAAGGTAACATTAATTTATTTGCAAGTGATTGTATTTCAGTTAGTTTTAAATACATTGTTTAGTCTTTTAAAATCAAAGTCGAAAGTTTGTTTATCGAAAAAAATAACTCCACGCTCTTGATTTTGATTAGTTGATAAATTACCTGAACTTATAATTGTGATATGATAATTGTCATTCCAGATTACTGCAACTTTGGCATGAACACGAATAAATTTAATAGGAAATTTACCTTCGATTAAAGCAAGTGCTTTTTTGAAATTTGCTCGTTTTTGGCTGTTCAATACAAATTTTAGAGAATTGAACAAACCAAAATCCCAAGCTCGTATAAATTTACGTGAAGCATCTTGCGAAATATTAAATGCAGATACTATAACATTCGCACCTTTTAATTTTCGAGCATAGAATATGATAATGTCATGCAAACCAAAGCGACCGTTAGAAGTAAAATGTATAGCTGTATTATCATTGTGTAAATCTGTATATTTTAGCTTTTTATGCAAATAGTCATTTTGCGAACTAATGAAGTAAGCATTATGACTATTTACAAAGTGGTTAAGATTTGAAACCTTTTTTTTTGGTTTTATTTCAAACAGCATTATTTTTTATCTTCCGGATTTTCTTTGAAAAAAGAATCAAGAATATCTAAAAGCATTTGACTTTCTTTTGCTTTCTCAGCATTAGCCAATCGGCTTTTTTCGGTTTTAGCAGTTTCGGCTCTTTTCGTTTGTTTTAAAACATTTGATTGTGTTTTTTTGAGCAATAATTTTTTTTCTGCCCAAGACAAATCATTAAGTTCATATTTGGCTGTAACTTCTTCATGAGTATTTGCAACAGCAATTATATCATCTTCTTCGCTTCCTTCTTCAATATTTAACGAGCTTAAATCAATTTCTTGATTTTCGTCATAATTTTTAAGAATATTATGAATTGCGACAATTCTTTCGGAAATAGTTACAAGTTCAGCTCTTAATTCTTGACGCTCTGCAACGGTCTTGTTATCGTTTTTTTGCCCTGACCTACCGATTGCAACTTTTAATTGTTTTTGCTTGTTATAAAGCTCACCTTTTTCAATTGCAAGTGGTTTAAGTTCTTCCGGTAAGTCTTTGAATTTTATTTTATATTCAAAATTTTCAGGAGCTTTCTTAACGGTTTCTTTAATTACAGCGAAAGGTAAAGAATTAGCCGATTCGGTTAAAACAGTTTTTCTGTTAGTATATTTTTTCACACCGACCAACTTTTCAAGCTCATAAACAAGCTTTTCGTGTGAAGTTGAGTATTTGTGCCTTTGCTCAAGGGCAATAGCTACGTTTTTTTTATGTTCGCGATGTTGAGAATATAAATCAAGACCTTCCCAAAAAGACATAGTTTCTTGTGCTAAAAATTCTTCAATTTTTGTGTTTATTTTTGACATAATATTTTGTATTTAATTATATTACAAAAGTATTTTATTAAGGAAAATTGGAAAGGACAAAAAAAAAGCCTTGAATAATCAAGGCTCTTTTAGTAAATATAAAAAATAAAATTATGCAGTAAAGAACAATGTTTCGTGTTCACCTGCAAAATGCAGTAAGTTAGAAGTGAGAATCTGTGTTTTATCAACAGTAATTCGATAAAGACTACTTGAATCATAATCGGGATGAGTTATAGCGAACGGACCTCCTACACTTCCGGTGGATCCAAAGACCAAAGTTTCTTGAACATCACCGCTAAATGTTAATTTTTGAACTTTCGTGATTTCTTTAAATCTGGCTAATGTCATAGGTAATGATGTTGCAACATCAACAATTAACGAAGAAGTAGCTGCAACAGAATTGATAGAATCAATTTGAACATTATTTGTTCCTGTTAAAGGATCAAATATCAATTCTTCGGTATCGACTCCAACGAGCATGTTTTCAATTTCGGCAATATCAACGACTTCACCAGCAAATCCTTCTTCGTAAGTAAAGAAACTCATTGTATTTCCTTTTGCACTTGCTGTTGCATCTCCTGTTCCGGCTTCACCGTCTGCTGCCATCTTAGCCGAATATCTTGCATTACCTACACGGAACATTTGATTTCCTGTTTTTACATAAAAAATCCAACTTTGGTTCGCTATCATAAGCATTGCCAATGTTTTTGATTTTAACCCGGGAGTGAAAAGAGTAAGGTTAATTTTGTGCGAAATGCCGTCAATTTCTCCTTGTCTTTCAGCTTTTAATGAGCCTTTCTCCATGGTATTATACAACTTTAAAAGTTGCTTTCCCGGAAGAAGCTCATCTTTCCCTACGGAAAGTAAGTTCATGCCCTCAAATTCTCTGTCAGTTTCGCAATCAGGTTTTGATGCTAAACTTTTGAAAAAAGAACGAGGTGCATAATAAATCTGGTCAGCGATGCCTCCCATATTGCCACATTCGGCAACTGTATTGTTTATGTCTTGATATGTTATCATAATAATAATATTTTTAAAACTGATGCAATTAGATTGCATCAGCTTTTTTCGTTATGCTAAATTATTTACGTTAAATTCGCGTTTGTCGAGTGTGCGTATTTGGAAGCCGATAACAACTTTGTTTACGGCAGCAATAAGGAACGGGTTATTATTTGGTCTGAAAACTACAATCTTACCAAATTCTTTGTTTGCATTGTCAATTCCACAAACAAGATTTGATTTCGTAGTCATCGTTACTCGTTTCGATGTTCCGATAGCAGTAGTCCAATTGAATTTTGCTTTTTTATCTGTACCGTCAATATATTCCGTAGGAACATCTCCGTCAGTAATATTTGGATATTCAGATTTAAACCACTCTTTGTATATCTGTTTATATCTCCAAGGGATATGAACAATAACACCTCGTTCTTGTGTAAGGGCCGGCAATAAAGCAAATTGTGCTTTTAATTCATCACCAATATTTGCAGCAGTATAATCTGTTGCAGATCCTGAAAGCTCATAAAGATTTCCTTTTGCTACAGTAATATTAGATGCTGTAATTTCATCAGCAATAATTTTAAGATAACCGTCGGTGATATCTTTTGTTGATGTACCTGCCCCTTTGACTCCTTGCCATGGAAGGATATGCATGTCTTGCAATCCTACTAAAGCAATAGTTTCAAGATACCATTGAGCAAACGGAAGTTTTGCAGCAGTTAAATTTAACTCTTGCAAAGTTACCATATAAGTCTGTCTGTATCTTTCAACTTCATCCTTAATATAAAGCATTCCGACATTTACCGATAAAGTTCTTTTATCAATAACACCCAAATCTTTAGCATTTGCCAAAGTTGGATCATAAGGTTGCATTATACTTCCTTCTTCAAAAGTTAATAAATCACGAGTAGCTTGTATTCCTAACTCAATAGTGAGATAAGCTAAAACTTCGCGAACATTTTCCATCATTAGCCGGGAAATTTTCGGCTTTTTTTGATTTGCAGTATTATTGATTTGTTGTATATCAATAGGTGTAGTTAAATCAGCCATAGTTTACAATTTTTTATTTAATTCTTTAATTTTATTAGAAATTTCATCTGAGATTTCAGTATATTTGTCATCGTTATTAGCATTTGTTACATCAGTAGTTTTTGGAGTAGTGTCATCTTTTACTTCTGTTCCTTCAATTTTTGCTTTCAAAGCAGTAATTTCGGATTCGAGAGTTATTTTTTCTTCAATTAAAGCTTCTTTTTCAAGCTCCAATTCATCCGCTTTTGATTGCAGTTTTTCAAATTCAGTATTAAGATTGATTGCTTCGTCAATGCTTAATTCAACATTGTTTTCATCATTCAATTTCAATTCTGAAAGTGCCAAAAAAGCGATTAAGGCAGTAACGCCGGCTTTTAGTGTTTTCATTGATTTGTGATTTTTATTATTGTGATTTGATTTATTTTCGGCAGTGAAAAATGATTTCAACTTAGTTAAGAAGTTCTCTTTTTCATTATCAGGCTGTTTGTCATATAATGCAACAATGGCATCATATTTCATATCTTGCATTTTTGCAAGATTTACAGGAGGTTCAACAATAGTTTCATTTTCTAAATTATCAACAAAACCAAAACTTTTGGCATCTTCGGCTGTCATGAAGTGATCTTTCCCGTCGAACCAATTTGTAATTACTTCTTCTTTTGTTAATCCTGTTTTTTCGGCGATTGCAGTTTGTAAAGTGCTTTCATAAACTTTAAGAGCTTCAATTTTAGCTTCCATATCGTTAATATTGCCAATAACTCCTGAAGAGGCTCTGTGTAAATGATAAATCGAAGTCGTAGGAAAATGAGTAATACCTGCAAGTATGATTATGCTCGCCATTGATCCGACAAAACCGCTGTTATACGTATGAACGTCAGCTTTACAAGCTTTAAGTGTATTGTAAATTGCAAGTCCGTCGTTAATAAATCCGCCCGGTGAATTAATGTGAATATTAAGTCTGTCATAATTCTTGTCAAGGCGTTTGATTAATGATACAAGGGAATAGGCTGTATTATTAGTGCCTTCATCCCAATAAGACTCATCATAACCGATAACTCCGTAGATATGTATATCTACCGAGTTATCGGTTTGATTTTGTTTATATGAAAAATATGGTTTACGCATATTGCAATTAATTTATTGCAAAATTGCATATATATATAAAGGTGTGAAAGGACAGATATTTACAATAATGTAGTTTTAATAACATCAATTACTTTTATATTAGAATCTTCAAAAGCAATTGTTTCGAGGAATGACTTCAAATTATTTGTATTAGATATTATCTCCTCGTCTAATTTTGCAAATAAACGAGAGTTGTCCCCCGAATATTTATAAATATAAACTTCCGGGGCAAACACATAAAAACATTCAATACTATCATTATAGTCAACAAGAGGATTTGTTTTTGCATGGTCAATTATTTGTGCAACATTGAATTTGCGTTCATTCATTGATACTTCTAATGGATTCATAATTTTAAATTGAAGTGATTACTATATTGTCAATAGCCATATCTCCCATATAAGAAGATGCGGCTTTATTTGTAAATCTTATTGATTTTGCTTCTATATTTCTCATATCAATATTTGCGGTCAACCAAGGCTCGGAACTTGAAGTTTGTTGCTGTCCGCTCAATCTGAAAACTTCAACCCAGTTGTTATTACGATTTTTAGCGTGAATAATAAAATCTCCGAGACCGGAACCATAACGATGATAATCAAATGATATGTTAGTTATTTGCCTAAAATATGAAGTTTTAGCACGCCCAAATTGTCCTGTGCCATTATTCGGGTTAGATGTTTCAATATATGAATATCCGCTTCCGTTACCTTGGTCGGGACCGGTAGAGTTTGAAGGAGTTCCTTGATTATTGGCAAGTAGTTTGTAAAAGTCATCAATTGAATTGATGTCTCCGTAAACATTTAAAGTCCAATTTGGTCCGTAAGGCTCATTTGGGACAATTTGAGCCTCCATAGAAGTAATAAAATCACCGGCAGGACCTGTTCCGAGTAATACTTCATTGACTGCTATTTGTGGATTCTCTCCGTAATGTTCATAGTCTCCACGTTTTATTGATATTGGAAATGCTGC
The DNA here is from genome assembly GCA_964424425.1 of uncultured Bacteroidales bacterium. Classification (GTDB taxonomy): domain Bacteria; phylum Bacteroidota; class Bacteroidia; order Bacteroidales; family SZUA-534; genus GH45. Next base: position 10,437 of record CAYRJP010000054.1, read on the forward strand.
TTGAATATCGCCGGCTGTATAATTAATTATAATATGGTCGCCAAACGCTTCATACGAATTAACAACAATATTAGGTCCAAGAGAAATTGTCATATTCTCGTCAAAATTATCTCCGTCGATTTGGAATGTTCCTGATGTGTGTTCTACAACTGAGATGTCATCAATTGTTGATATGTAAGGTTGAATTGCTATATCTGTATCGCATTGCATGATGTATGTTTTATATAAGTTTGTAAATGCAGCTCGGTAGTTTGACTCCCAGTTAACTGTGATTGATATATAATTAAGGTCAGCAACATTTGAGCCTGTGCTTGTATCTGCCGATAAAATTGCACCGTTATCAATGTTTCCGAGTAATCTGAAACTATTGTTAGCATCAGGAACTATGCAAATATGTTTTTCTGTATTTAAAGCTTCGAGAATATTTCGATAATAAAGATTACTTTTTGAAATTACGGCAGTAAGCTCATATTCATATTTATCAATAGCTTTTTGGCTTTCGACTAATTTTGATTGTTCCTGAATAGTGCTTATATAATAAGGTGTAAATTCAGGATTTGCAAAATCAATGAAGTTAATTTCTCCTAATATTAAATCTTCCATCTCTGTAATTTCAGAAATCGGGATTAAGAAAAAAGGAAATACTCCTCCAAGATTTATAAATATTTCAGGCTTTTTGACATTCATCTGTTTATTTTTTATGGACAAATTAACCGATTAACTATGTAAGTATTGATTATCAGTATTTTATTATACTATTCTCTTAATTTTATTCATATATCTGGTATATCTTCTGTATAAACTCTCAAATTTAAGCTCATCTTCATTGATATTATACATATTCAAGAAGTTTTCAATAGCTATTTTTCGTTGAGTACCATTTAGTAACGCATTACGTAAATACAGCTTGAAATCATACAGAAAATCAAGATTAATATTACGTCTGAAAGTCTCGGCAGAATGCCTTGATATATAATTGTAAAAATACACATCTTTCTTATCAGAGAAAGGAAGGTATATTTTAACTTCACGATTATTTTTAAATTTAGTGTTTGAATCTTTTAAAATTGAAATCCTACGATAATTTGTAACCAAGTTAGTCAGTAACAAATTATATTCATGTTTTCGAGCAAATTTTAAAATTTTAGCATTTTTATCTTCAGATTGATATTGAAGATACTTTTTCATCCATGCAGGAACTTCGATTTTTACGGAAATTGGACTGGGCATAGTTACTTTTATTTAGATTGATTCTTAATAAGTAACAAAAATAATGCTTAAAGTTCTATTTTAAAAGGTTTTGGGCTAAAAGTTATCAACAAAAGAAAATTTAATAGTTTGCCGGTGGTGTGATGATTGTTGTATATTTTATAGTAATTCCGTTTTCTTAGTAATTTGGCTTGTAAGTGTCTGATTATTAAGTATTCAAAACTTACTAAAATTAATATGGTAGGGAAATGCGTTTAGTAATTTAGTAATTTAGTAATTTAGTAAGGTTTAGTAAGGATTTAGTAAGAAGTAAATTACAGTATATTAGTTGGTTATACTATTCCTTACTAAATTACTATTAAATATACAATTTGAAACTTACCAATGTTTTTCTATAATAGCCAAAAACCTAGCTCAAAGAAAAAGCTCACTAAAATTAATCAGTGAGCTTTCAAATATTATTAAAAGTTAAATAATATAAAACGTTAAAAATCTGTATTTATATCTTTAATTGTTTTTCCTTTTATCCATTTTAAAAATGATTTTTCTGTGTTTATCCCTTCTTCTTTTGCTTTTTTATTAACTAATTCTGACAAGGCACTTTTTGCTGTATCAAAAGCGTAAAATAAATCTTCTATTTTATTGACCGGGTTTAAATTCCAAGAAATATTCATTTTGCCGTCTGATGTATTTTTATACTTTATTAAAACTTGATTTTTTTCCATAATTATTTCTTTTTTAGTCTGTGTTTTAGCCTTGTCAGGCTGTAAAATTTTCTTTTGCCGTTTCTGTGTAATATATAGCCTTCGATACCATTATTAAAACTTCGTTTGATTTTTCTTTCTGCCCTATATTGGTAATTTTTATTACTCATCTTAACAGTATATTCTTTTCTGTATAATTCTTTGTCTTTAAAGAAATATTGCGAAAATCCTGAAATTAAGTAAATTGATTGCATTTTTACGACAATTATATTACAATTAGGTAATTAAAGCGACACGATGTTGTGCAACTAAAAAGCCTCGCCTACGGCTTCGTTTTTTAGTTGCAC
>CAYRJP010000055.1:0-12581 GCA_964424425.1 uncultured Bacteroidales bacterium
TTCAAATATGAAACAGCTTCTTCATATTCACCTAAATTCAAATAACAAATTCCTGCGTAATATTTTGCAAGATTAGCCGATTTTGTAAATTTATATTCATCTATAATATCCAAAAAACCGTAATAATTACCGTCTCCGTTTAATGCCAAATTAAACGAATCTCTTTGAAAATAATGCTCGGCAACAAACATATTACTGCGTGCATCATTATCTTGCGGGTCAACATAAAATTTTTGAAACCCTAAATACATTGCTACAACAGCAAGAATTCCAACCACTATATATGTGATTATCTTACTGTTATCTTCAATAAACTGTTCGCTTTTTGACAATGCAACCTCAAATCCTTCAAGGTTATGATCTTCTACATTTTTATTATTTTTTGACATATTTTTTTAATGTTTTATGAAATCCACCGCAAAAATAATTCTTTTTATCATTTATAGAAATTTTATTATACAAATAGTGCATCATATGTTAAAAAAAATCTGTTTCATAGAAATTTACACACAAAAATAAAAGTATTCTTTGTTAAATATTCACTCTATTATGTTTTTATAAAAGCTTTGTTTATATTCGCAATTATTTTTTTGCAAATACTTATATTTTTTTACAAAAAAACAAGTAATTTACAAAGTAAAGCGAAACTGAAAACTACCAATTCATGAATATTGTTATTGTAGATGACGAACCTCTGGCTCGAAAAACCATTGAAACCATTATATTGGAGCATTTTCCCGATATTAATATTGTAGGACAAGCCGGCTCTGTAGAAGAAGCTGTTCCTGTTATCAAAAATACTAATCCCGATTTACTGTTTCTTGATGTCGATTTAACCGATGGTTACGGTTTTGATATTTTATCTATACTTAAACCTTTTAACTTTAAAGTTATTTTCATTACTGCTCATCAAGAATACGCTATTAAGGCAATAAAATTCAGTGCTTTAGATTTTATACTAAAACCTGTAAGCGAATACGAATTGGTAGATGCCGTAAAAAAAGCTTACACAGAAACTAACAAAAATGATAAGAATATTAAATGGGATGCTTTTTTTAACAACATTTATACCACCGGTAAAGAAAATAAAAAAATTGTTCTCAAAACAAGTGACTGTATTCATTTAATAAAAGTCAGCGATATTATCAGAATAGAAGCCGACAACAATTATTCTACATTCTTTTTGCTAAACGGTGATAGAATAGTTGTTTCAAAGGGTCTTATCGAATACGAAAAATTATTGACCGATTACGGTTTTTTCAGAGTTCACCAATCACATCTTATTAATTTAAGTTATATATCACGATTCGATAAAAAAGACGGCGGATATGTTGTATTGTCCGACAAAAGCCAAGTGCCCGTCAGCCAACGTAAAAGACAAAAAATTCTTACTTTTTTTGAAAATATCAAATAAATATATATTATTCACAACATTATAAATTAATTTTTCAGGTTTAATCACTAAACAAACAAAAATATCTTTTTATTCTATCAAAAAATAATACTTTTGAATTCAAATAGTTGAAATTGTCCATATGTTATATCTGATAAATCAAAATATTAAACTAACAAGGTTATCTAAAAACAGTCATTACAAAAACGAAATCTGTAGCAATCAAAATTAAAACACACTGCTATTAGCTAATGATGTTCTCTTTTTCGTTCGAAATGACAATTTTTTAGACAACACTAAATATAGTAGAATGATTATAATTAAAATTTAACCCTAAAAGTTTTTTAATAAAATATATTCTATGAAAACACTATTAAAAATTACTATATTTTTTATTCCTTTTATTCTTACAAATGCATCCATCGACAAAAACACTCAAAACTCTTTTTACTATAAAAAAATAGCTTCACCTATTGAAAATGTAGATTCTGTTTGGGTAGATTCTATTTTAAATACTCTAACTATTGAACAAAAAATTGCACAACTTTTTATGTTGCCTGTCTATTCCGACAAACCCTATTACTACGAAAAAAATTTACTTAAAACAGTAAAAAATATTCAACCAGGCGGAATAATCCTTATGAAAGGTTCACCTTACAAACATGTCGAAATAACAAATAAACTTCAAAACATATCCAACATTCCTCTTATGGTTGCTATTGACGGTGAATGGGGTGTATCCATGAGAATAGACAGTATTATTAATTTTCCGAAAGCTATGGCTCTTGGTGCCGTAAAAGACGACAACTTAATTTATGCTTTCGGAAAAGAAGTTGCCCGACAATGTAAACTATTCGGTATTCACATTAATTTTGCTCCGGTAATTGACATTAACAACACTTATAAAAATCCTATTATAAACATTAGAGCTTTCGGCGATAACAAATACAGCGTTGCCCGTAAAGGTTTATCGTATGCCACCGGTATGCAAGACAACGGAATACTTGCCGTAGGTAAACATTTTCCCGGACACGGAAGCACAACAACAGATTCTCACAAAACACTTCCCGTAATTGATTACTCAAAAAAATATATCTTCGAAAACGACTTATATCCTTTTAAAAACCTAATAAACAACGAATTAGGCGGAATAATGGTAGCTCATATTGAGATTCCTACCATTGACAATCGACCAAATCGTCCCGCATCGCTTTCGCAGATAGTTATTAACTCTATTCTAAAAAAACAACTTGGCTTTAAAGGGCTTGTTTTTACCGATGCTCTTAATATGAAAGGAGCAACAAAATATTTTGCTCACGGCGAAATAGAAGTGCAAGCCATACTCGCAGGTAACGATGTTTTGCTTTATCCCGAAGATATTGATACTGCCGTAAAAGCCATAACACAAGCTGTAAAAAACGGAAGAATAAATGAAAAAACAATAAATAACAGTTGCCGCAAAATTTTGTTAGCTAAAAGATGGTTCGGTTTAAATAATTACAAACTAACATCCACCAAAAATCTTGTAAAAAAAACAAACTCTATTAACGCAAAAAAACTTAAACAAAAATTAATAGAAAAATCTATTACCCTCATTAAAAATGACAATAACCTATTGCCGTTTAATAACCTTGATACAAAAAAAATCCTTTACATTTCTTTAGGTAAAAAAAATACATCTGTTTTTAATAATTACTTATCAAAATATACAACTGTTGACACTATTGTTTATATGCATAATCAAAAAAATAAAATAAGCAAACTCCAAATATTCGATACATTAAAATACTACACACACATTATAATAGCTCAACACGGAGTAAATCAATGGGCATACAAAAATTATAAACTATCAAAAAACGACATTCTGTTTTCAGAACAAATTGCACAATTAAAACCCACTGTTCTCAGTTTTTTCGGCAATCCGTATGCTTTAAGATATTATAATAGCTTAAACAAATTTAACTCAATAATAATAGGATACAGCAACGATACCTTATACAAAAAATTTACGGCACAAGCACTCTTTGGCGGTATCGGCGTAAACGGAACCCTTCCCGTAACCATTTCAGAACAATTTAAATCGGGAACAAGCATTACTTACAGTAAAATAAGACTTAAATACACATCGCCATACGAATTTGGTTTACCCGACACAGCTTTTTACCAAATTGATTCCATAGCAAAAGATGCCATTGCCATAAAAGCTACTCCCGGATGTCAAATTTTATATGTAAAAAACGGAAAAGTTATTTACGAAAAAAACTTCGGATACCATACCTATAAAAAAAATACTCCTGTAAAATCAACCGATATTTACGATATAGCATCAGTTACAAAAGTGACTGCCACTACAATCTCTCTAATGAAACTTTACGAAGAAAACAAAGTTAACCTAGTTTCAAAATTATCAAAATGTATGCCCGAACTAAAACATACCGACAAAAAAAACATCAGAATAAATCAGATACTGTCTCACCATTCGGGATTACGTCCGTGGATACCTTTTTACAAAAACACTCTTGACAAAGACAATAATTTACGCACTGATTTATATAAAACAACTCCCGATACAGAATTTTCAATTCCCGTAACCGAAAATATTTATTTACGCAACGATTATATTGATACAATTTTTCAAGCAATCATAGACACTCCCCGATTTCATAAAAAAAAATACCGCTACAGCGATTTAGGTTTTTACCTGATGGCTAAACTGATAAACAAAAAAACAGGAATAACAATTGATAAATTTGCTTCAAAAAACTTTTATGCACCTCTTGGCATGAATTACACAACATATAATCCATGGCAAGACAGCATTTTTTCAACTGTTCCGACAGAAGACGATAAAATATTTCGTAAACAAATTATCAACGGCTACGTAAATGACCCCGGTGCTGCAATGCTTGGCGGAATATCAGGTCATGCCGGAATATTTTCAAATGCCAACGACCTTGCCAAACTCGGACAACTATTTTTAAATAAAGGAACTTACGGTAACAAAAAATATTTTAATTCAAAAACTCTTGATATTTTCAACAAACAATATTTTGCAAAAAAAGGCAATCGTCGAGCATTGGGATTCGACAAACCTATGTTAAATATTGAAATACCCGGACCTACTTGCAAATCAGCATCAAAACAAAGTTTCGGACATATGGGATTTACAGGAACTTATTTTTGGGTTGACCCAAAAAATCAAAGTATATATATTTTCTTGTCGAACAGAACATTTCCCGATGCTGAAAACAAAAAACTTGCAAAACACGACATCAGAACAAAAATTCAACAAGCTTTTTATGATGTTTTTAAGCAGTAACATATAATAACATTTTACGTATTTACCGTATTTGCTTATAGTTTGCTATTCCATGTTGAATAACAACCTCAATTTATGAGTTTTGTCATTGTTTGAGCCTAGGTGTTTCATACCTTTGCTGACAATTATAATATGTAAGCATTTTGAATAATTAACACCTTAATAAGTTTAAATTGAAACCTATCAAGTTAATCTTATTGAAATTTAACAGCTAATTGTATTATTTTGTAATAATTATTCTATTGTTATTATTTAACTTCTAATATTGAAAATTATTTTTTTATAAATTATACTAAACTATATAATAAAAAATGAAGCCAACACATATTGAACACATTGGGATTGCAGTAAAAAATTTGGAAGAAGCAATTCCTTATTACGAAAAAGTCTTAGGATTGGAATGCTACTCAATTGAAGAGGTAAAAGACCAAAAAGTAAAAACAGCATTCTTTAAAGTAGGACACACCAAAATAGAATTACTTGAGTCAACTGACCCCGAAGGACCTATCGGTAAATTTATTGAAAAGAAAGGCGAAGGAATTCATCATATTGCTTTTGCTGTTGATGATGTAAACCAAGCACTAAACGATGCCGAAAACAACGGTGTAAGATTAATTGACAAAACAGGGCGAAAAGGAGCTGAAGGATTAAATATCGGCTTTTTACATCCCAAATCAACATTTGGAGTATTAACAGAACTATGCGATAATAAATAAAACTACTATTTATTTTTTTAACACTATGGCAAATCAAGATAAGATTAACGAATTAATCGAAAAACGAGCACAAGCTCGTTTGGGAGGCGGCGAAGCACGTATTGATGCCCAACATCAAAAAGGCAAATACACTGCTCGCGAACGTATCAGCATACTACTTGACGAAGGTAGCTTTGAAGAGTTTGACATGTTTGTTACACACCGATGCACAAACTTCGGAATGGAAAAAAACAAATTCTATGGCGATGGCGTAATAACAGGACAAGGAACAATTGACGGAAGACCTGTTTATGTTTATGCACAAGATTTTACAGTATTTGGTGGTTCATTATCCGAAACTTTTGCACAAAAAATATGCAAAATAATGGATATGGCTATGAAAGTGGGTGTTCCTGTTATTGGTATTAACGATAGCGGCGGTGCTCGTATTCAAGAAGGAGTAACAAGCCTTGCAGGCTATGCCGAAATTTTTGAACGTAATATTTTAGCATCGGGAGTTATTCCGCAAATATCGGCAATATTCGGACCTTGTGCCGGCGGTGCTGTTTATTCACCTGCTCTTACCGATTTTGTAATGATGACTGAAAACACAAGCTACATGTTTGTAACCGGTCCTAAAGTTGTAAAAACAGTTACAGGTGAGGATATTACCACCGAAGATCTTGGAGGAGCAAATGTTCATGCTTCAAAATCAGGAGTTTCGCATTTTCTTTGCGAAAACGAAGAAGAAGGAATTTTATTAATCAGAAAACTATTATCTTATTTGCCGCAAAACAATCTTGAAGAACCGCCTATTACTCCGTGTTCTGACCCTATCGACAGATTAGACGATACCTTAAATGAAATTATCCCCGAAAACCCGAATCACCCTTATGATGTAAAAGATGTAATTTACAGTATTGTTGATGCTCAGGAATTTTTGGAAGTTCACCGAAACTATGCTAAAAATATTGTTGTGGGATTCGGTAAATTCAACGGTGTTCCCACAGGAATAATTGCAAACCAACCTAACTATCTTGCCGGCGTTCTTGATATTGAAGCCTCAAGAAAAGCTGCTCGCTTTGTTCGCTTTTGCGATGCTTTTAACATTCAAATACTCACACTTGTTGACGTTCCCGGATTTTTACCCGGAAGCAGTCAAGAATATGGAGGTATTATTATTCACGGAGCAAAATTAATGTTTGCATATGGCGAAGCTACCGTTCCTAAAATTACCATAACACTTCGCAAATCATACGGTGGAGCACACGATGTAATGTCAAGCAAACAACTTCGCGGCGACCTTAACTATGCATGGCCTACCGCCGAAATTGCCGTTATGGGTGCCGAAGGTGCTATTGAAGTTCTTGAAGGAAGAAAAATAAGAAGCATCGAAAACGAAGAAGAAAAACAAAAATATATAGTCGAAAAAGAACAAGAGTATAAAGATAAATTTGCTAACCCATATCAAGCAGCAGCTTACGGATATATCGACGATATTATTGAACCTAGAAATTCACGTTTCAGAATTATCAGAGGTTTTGAAAGTTTAACAACAAAAAAACTATCGAATCCTCCTAAAAAACATAGTAATATTCCTCTTTAATATTATAAAAAATGGAAAACGATTTAATTTCAATAATAAGCTCACAAAGCGGATGGACAATAGCAATTGTAGGTTATTCAATTGTTTTTGTGGCTCTGCTTTTATTGATATTTATTTTTACCATGCTGCCAAAGCTGATAAATATGAAAATTCGTTCGGAACTGCGAAGAAAAGGAAAACATGTTTCCGACTCCGACGAAGATTTGCAAGTTGAAGGTAACGTAAGTGCAGCAATAGGTATGGCTCTACATTTGTATTTTAACGAAATGCACGATGAAGAATCGAACATAATAACAATATGCAGGATTCAGAAAAAATATTCACCGTGGAGTTCTAAAATATACAGTATTTACAATACACCGATAAAGCGATAAATTCAGAAAAATATATCAAAGTAAATTATAACACAGATGAAAAAATCATTTTTTTAACACATTCATCAAAGGCAATGTTATAATTTCTCAGAATATCAGAAAAACATAGACAAATGAAAAAGTTTGATTTCACAATAAAAGGACAAAAATACGAAGTACTTGTAAAAGATATTGAGCATAATATTGCCAATATTGAAGTAAATGGTACTGTATATGAAGTTGAAATTCATAAAGATTTGAAAACAACCAAAACTCCTAAACTTGTTCGTAAACCGGTTACCTTAAAACCCGGTGAAGGAACTATCTCTAGAGATAAATCGGGAGGATATAAGGTTAAAGCTCCGCTACCCGGAAGTATTTTTAAACTAAATGTATCTGTCGGCGACACTGTAAAAAAAGGTGATGTGCTGTTGATTATGGAAGCTATGAAAATGGAAAACAATATTATGTCGGAAAAAGACGGTGTTGTTAAATCTATAAAAGTATCAATTGGCGATGCCGTATTGCAAGAAGATGTGTTAATGGAAATAGAATAATTACAAAACATACTTTTATAAACATATGTTTTACTCATAAAAACAAATAAACAAACATTTAAATACGCTTTAAAAACATGAGATATAAAGTAATAATTCTTTTTCTGACAATTTTAAGTTTTTTTAGTAATGTTGCAATATCATATGCTCAAACAGCAACAGAAAAAAAACTAATGTCGGGAAAATGGATAAATCATTCCGACGGATATATTCCCAGAGCAACAGTAAACCCCGATACCATTACCGATTGGTCGAATATCGAAACCGTAAAAAGATTTAAAACTTTTGAATTTAAAGAAGAAGTTTTAAACGGAAACATAATAAAAACATTTACCATGGACTCTGCCAAGCAGAGATATACAGGTAAATGGAAAATTTCAGGTAATACATTAACATTATTGTATAACCCACATAAAACAATTCATTATCGCAAAAACAGCAATCCTAATGCTACAAATTATAAATACCTGACAATAGATGATGTTATTGAACTACCAAACCGAACCCTTACCATTGCCGACAATAAATTGATTGAAAAAGGTAATATAGAATACAAGCAAGTTTCAAAAGCTGTTTACGGACTACTGAATTTTTATGAATTTACAGGTTTTGCCAATATCACAAAAGGTCATCTTATAATGATTTTGATAGGAATATTCTTTATATTCCTAGCCATTAAATACGATTATGAACCACTACTGCTTATTCCTATCGGGATGGGAATATTAATAGGTAATATACCTATGTTTCAAGCAGTTGATTTTAATCTAAAACTAGGCATTTACGAACCGGGCAGTGTTATGAATATTCTATATCAAGGAGTATTGCAAGGTTGGTATCCGCCTCTGATTTTCTTAGGCATAGGAGCAATGACCGACTTTTCGTCGCTTATATCAAATCCTAAACTTATGCTTTTGGGAGCTGCTGCACAAGTAGGTATTTTTGCCACATTTTTAGGTTCACTTTTATTGGGTTTTGCTCCACCCGAAGCAGGAGCAATAGGTATTATCGGTGGTGCCGACGGACCTACCGCTATTTTCCTTTCATCAAAACTAGCCAACGGTGTAAATGTTATGGCAAACGGCATAACAGTAAAAAACCTTATCGGACCTATTGCTATTGCCGCATATTCGTATATGGCTTTAGTTCCGGTTATACAACCACCGATTATTAAACTACTTACCAGCAAACGCGAACGCCGTATAAAAATGCGTCCGCCCCGTGCCGTTTCTCGTCTCGAAAAAATAATGTTTCCTATAATAGCTCTGTTAATTACTGCTTATATAGCTCCTACTGCTTTACCACTTTTAGGAATGTTATTTTTCGGTAACTTAATGAAAGAATGCGGTGTGACAAATCGTTTGGCTGATACTGCCAGTAATGCTTTAATCAACACTATTACTATTTTGTTGGGAATAACTGTTGGAGCATCAACACAAGCCGATGTATTTTTAACACCTGACTCTATATTAATATTCGGACTCGGAGCATTATCATTTATGGTTGCTACAGCCGGCGGAGTATTCTTCGGTAAGGTAATGAATTGGTTCTCAAGCAAAGATAATCCCATTAATCCGATGATTGGAGCAGCAGGAGTATCAGCTGTACCCGATAGTGCACGTGTGGTTCAAAACATGGGACTTAAAGAAGACCCTACAAACCACCTGCTTATGCATGCTATGGCTCCAAACGTATCCGGAGTAATCGGTTCAGCAGTTGCCGCCGGTATTATGCTTAGTTTTTTAATGTAAGAAATTTGCATATAACATATAATTTCAACCTGTCAGGTTTTTCTTCCTGACAGGTTTTTTTATTTAATTCATATAAATTTTTTAACGTATATTTGTATTCTGAGAAATAAGTTTTATCGTTAATTTAATGGATGATAAATTATAAAAATATAGCCAAATAGCATTAAGTTTGTGGCAGAATTGAATAATAATATTTCAAAAAAAACAGAAGGAATACCAAATATCTCAATATATTATGGATAAAAAAAGTGCTCTTTTAATTATAAATCCAATATCAGGAACAGGCAATATTGAAAAGACAACAAAAAAAATAAAAGACTACTTTTCCGATTCTGATTTTAAATATGATATTGTTAAAACACAATACAGAGGGCATGCTATTGAAATAAGTAAAGAGAATAAAGATAAATATGATTTAATTGTTGCTGTAGGCGGCGATGGAACAATAAATGAAGTTACAAAAGGGTTAGCCGGCAGCAATTGTATTATGGGTATTATTCCGTCAGGCTCGGGAAACGGTCTTGCCAGACATTTAAACCTCCCCATAAGAATAAAAGATGCCATTGATGTTATAAAAAAAGGTAAAACTAAATTTATTGACACAGCAACAATAAACAATAATCACTTTGTAAATGTAGCAGGCATAGGCTTTGATGCTCACATAGCCCATCTTTTTGCCAATACAAAAAAAAGAGGAGCTATTCCTTATATAAAACTTGCTACTCTAGAATTTCAACAATACCAAGCAAAAGAATACGAAGTAATTATTGACGAAAAAAAATATAATATCAAGGCTTTTCTTATCAGTTTTGCCAACTCATCTCAATTTGGCAACAATGCGTATATTTCGCCTCATGCAATAATAAACGACGGGCTGCTTGATGTATGTATGATGAGCGAGTTCCCAATGATAGAAGCAGGACAGCTAGCCATTAAATTGTTTAATAAGCGAATGGATAAAACAAAATATATGAATATTGTTAGAGGTAAGCATATTACTATTAAAAGTAAAGATGAAATAAAAGCACATATTGATGGCGAACCTATAATATTGCCAAATAAATTTGATGTAAATATTTTTGAAAATAACCTGCAAGTAATTTATAATACCAACAAGTCTCTATTTGAAACAATAAATGATAAAATTTCCGAATTACAAGATTTATAATGAATTAAGTATTTTCACAAAAGCTTCATTAGGTATTAAACCTGCTTCATCTTCTGAATATTCGGGTTTTAAACGTTTTACAAAATACATATCAACATCTTCGGCATTTTTTACCGGTATTTTACCTCTGTAAATACAATCAAAATAGTCCTGCACATAATCGTAAGTATCACCTGAGATATTAACCATACCACTCTCGCCTTCTTCTTGCATTCGTGCAGCAATATTAACGGTATGCCCCCAAATATCATATATATATTTCTTTTTGCCAACAACACCTGCCATAACAGAACCGGAATGTATTCCTATACGGCATTCCCATTTCAATCCTTCTTCAGTTTTGGTTTCTTCTATAATCTCCGATACAATCTTTTGCATTTCAAGTCCTGCTAAAATCATATCAAACGGGTTACTTCTGTTTCGAAGAGGAAGACCTCCTACGCACATATAAGCATCTCCGATGGTTTTTATTTTTTCAATAAAATGACTCTCAATAATATCGTCAAACCTTTTAAAATACGAATCAAGAGTTGTAACCAAATCAAGAGGCGATAAACTTTTTGTCAATTTTGTGAAGTTAACAAAATCAAGGAAAAGAACAGTTGTATTTTTATAATTACGCGGTTTGGCAACACCTTTTGATTTTAACTGTCGAGCTACCTCAAAAGGCAGAATATTTAATAATAATTCCTCTGACTTTTTACGCTCCTCCTCTATTGCCTTATTTTGAGCATTAATTTCATGCTGCTGCTCTTCCAAAAGAGTATTGGCACTCTTTAAATGATTGGTAAGAGCAATCATATATTCATTTTTTTGATTAAGAGCTTCTTCTGTTTCCTTAAGCTTGGTTATATCTGTTTCAATGGCAATAAACCTTTCAATATTTCCCGACAGCGACAAAATAGGCGTAAATGTTGTCTGTATCCATTTATACTCACCCGAACGTGTTTGACACTCTGCAACATAATTTATCGACCTTTTTGTTTCTATACACCTGTCAACTTTTTTCTTTATCTCTGAATTTTTACTTACATCAAAAATTGTTCTTCCGAATTTTCGTTTAAACTCATCAACTGTATATCCGTAAAGTCTGTTAAAACCCTCATTTACCCACTCTATCTCTCCGTTAATATCAAAAATAATAAATGAATTATCAGCTTTGTCCATAAACAAAATCAGCTTATCCATTAACTCTAATGTTTCAACATTAGCTTTATTATCTTCGATAATTTCACTCATCCGTTTATGAATTTTCAACTGATTTTTAACTCTATTGATAAACTCTATTTTTTCTATCTTATTGTTAAAATATTCGGTTACCCCCGATTCAAAAGCAAGTTGTATATTATTGGGTATATAAAACGGCGACTTATCAACTACAATTACAGGTAAATTTTTATATTCATCGTTATGCTTAAGTTTCTCTATTGAACTTATATCCTCAAAAAAATTCTCCTCAATAACCATTATTATCAAATCAATAACATTGTCGGAAAGAAAAGACTCTAACTTACGAACAGTTGCCAACTGATAAAAAGTAATACTCATGCTTGATGTTTCAAGCATCAATTTACAATTATCTGTATTGCCTATAAGAAGAATTTTATTTACCAAAACAGTTATGTTTTAATTTCAATTGTTAAATTGAAAAATAAAAATTAATTTTCCTAATAAAAACAGATGAAAAATAAATTTAATGCAAAAAAAAGCAGTTGATAAACAACTGCTTTTTTTTA
>CAYRJP010000056.1:0-12468 GCA_964424425.1 uncultured Bacteroidales bacterium
TCTATCCAATCCCAAACAACAATAGAGGGGTCATTAGTGTAATTACCTATACTATAATGATTATTGTTAATAATAGTATCTCCGGTATAGTAATCAATTGTAGTGTCTTTATAAGCAGGTAAATTTAATTTTATTCTATAATAATCTTTTTGTCCCGGAGTATCTTTAAATTTTATGCCATACAATGTATATATCGGTGAATCTCCTCCATAATAATATTCTTCGGTAGTAGTTCCTATAGAATCAATTGAAATTATAGGAATAACCGGCAATAATTTTGTTTTTCCCGATGCTTTTTTAAGTTGTGGCACTGAAACTGAAAATTCATATTCATGACCTACTACAGCTTTAGCCGTTTTACTACTGTAATGACCTACTGAATCAAGAGTTAAAGTCTCTATAAGGCTGCCATTATCTAATACATCAACTTTTGCATTGTTATAATATAAAAGTTTTGATATATCATCTTGAATATGATTACTGCGAAAAATATTTGCAGTAAAAAAACTATCTTGCTGAACTATTGCATTTAAAACAATTTTACGTTCACTGTCCGGAACATCAATATTTATCTCTTTTTTACATGAAAAAAGAGTGATTGCTATAATAATTATCGTTATATATTTCATGTCTTATTATTTTTATTTTAAAATTCAAATCTATAAGCAACTGACGGTATAATAGGGAATAAACTTATTTGCATCAATTTATATTTATTTGTTTTAAGATCGCGTTCCCATTTTAGCATAAAAGGATTTTTTCTATTATAAACATTATAAATTGAAACCGACCAAGTTCTTTTTCCCCATTTTTTTTCTTTATGAAAATTAATGCCTAAATCTAAGCGATGATAACTAGGCATTCTAAAATTATTCCTGCTTCCATAATAAGTAATATCAGGCTCATTATCACTATAACCAGAAGAATTAGGTGTTTGTCCATATTTGGTTTGGAAATACGACGGATATTTCTCGTATCCCAAAGTTGTAGCATTTCCTGTACCAAATACCCAAGTCAGTCCCATATCAATATGATCGTTCAATTTGTGAGAAATAACAATGCTTATATCATGGCGACGATCATATTTATAAGGAAATATATTCCCGAAACTTATTTCTTGTCCGGGTCTATCAAACTGCCTGTTTGATTTTGACCAAGTATATCCTATCCATCCGGT
This sequence comes from uncultured Bacteroidales bacterium, assembly GCA_964424425.1. Classification (GTDB taxonomy): domain Bacteria; phylum Bacteroidota; class Bacteroidia; order Bacteroidales; family SZUA-534; genus GH45. The sequence goes on from CAYRJP010000056.1 coordinate 1,178, forward strand.
AGTTTTTCCGTATTTTTTCATTACAAGTAACTCAATACCGTATGACCAACCTTTGCCTTGAGCTATTTTTGTTTGCCAATTTTTGTCTAATTCAAAAAATGATGCTCCTTCTTTGTATTCAACAAGGTTATCCATTTTTTTATAAAATCCTTCTACACTTATATTTATATCTTTATTTAAAGCATAAACAGAACCTAATGCCACTTGATATGCTTTTTGAGGTTTTATTTTTTCGGTAGCGGGAACCCATAAATCAAAAGGTAAACCTACATTTGAGTTTGCCAATAAATTAAGATATTGATTCATTTGAGCAAATGCCGCTTTAAAACTTAATTTTTCGGTAGCTAAGAATCGCATTGACGCTCGCGGTTCAAAAGAGTTATAAAAAGTATTACCAACCGAAAAACCTGTCCAGCGTAAACCTAAATTCATTTTTATTAATGCACCTATTCTAAAATCATCTTCGGCATATGCACTGAATTCATGTGCATATACAGGATTATCTCCCAGTTTCTTTTCACTGTGTGATGTGTCTGATGCATTATATTTTTCAACATAAACACCCGGATTAAAGCTGTGATATGTTTCAATAACACCAAATTTTACACTATGATTAGGTGACGGATAATAATCAAAATCAACCTTACCCGACCAGTCGGTAATACCAGATGTATATTCCATAGTTTCGTGACTTTTCCCCCACTTACTATCCATCCCTGTAAGTATTTTATATCTACTGTAAGTTAAAGTAGTATTGGCAAAAAACTTTTTATTTATCATGTAATTCCAACGTAATGCCGATGTAATATTTCCCCACCAAAATGTTAAATCATCACGATAACTGGATGTAACTTCTTTCATTTCTCCGGTATCAGGGTTCCATACAGATTCTGTATAACTATCGGCTTCTTTACCGTAAAATTTATCTTTACCTAAATAAGTACTTAAATACAGACGACTCTTATCGGAAAATTTATAATTTATTTTAGCATTTAAATCATGAAAAAAATATCCGTATCTGAGTTCATCATAATCATATTGTTTTTCTTGCATTAAAAAAAACGGATAAGCCAATAAATCAAGATAAGTTCGCCGCCCCGATACTATAAATGATGCTTTTTTACCTATAGGACCTTCAAAAGTTAAATTTGAAGCAATAAGTCCTATTCCGCCTCTACCGTGAAACTCTTTTGTATTACCTTCTTTCATGCTAATGTCAAGAACTGACGACAATCGTCCTCCGTAACGAGCAGGAAAACCACCCTTTATTAATTTTACATTTTGAATGGCATTGGAATTAAATACCGAGAAAAAACCGAACAGGTGACTGGCATTATACACAGGAACACCATCAAGAAGTATAAGGTTTTGATCGGGGCCTCCTCCTCTTACATACATTCCGCTCATTCCTTCAGAACCCGATTGAACTCCGGGTAAAAGCTGAACCATCTTAATAATATCGGGTTCTCCCAAAAGAATAGGCAGATTGCGTATGGTTTTCATAGGTATGTTTATTACACTCATTTGCGAACTTTCAACACCTCCTTCTTGTAATTTCCCTTCCACAACAACTTCTTCAAGTTCAATATTAGGTGTCATTTCGATATTTAGTGTAATATCTTTATTTAAATCTATCTCTTTTTGAAAAGGAGAGTATCCTACATATGAAACAGTTAATAATACCTTACCTTTATTAAGGGTAATTGAGTAAAATCCGTAACTATTGGTTGTAGTTCCTTTGTAATTATTGGCATCATATACATTTGCACCTATCAGTTTTTCTCCATCTTCAATATCGGTAATATAACCGCTTATGGTGTATTTTTGAGCATATACTGCCGTGACCAATAGTAGGTTAAAAGTAATAATAATAATTTTTCGTAGCATAGTTGTAGTTTAAATTAATGATTAAAATAATTTTAGTTTTATCTTATGATGTAATAGTTTTTAAATAGTTGCAATTTTTTATATTAAAACACGAAAAATTATTATAACCCTACCTATTTTTTAATATTTGATATGAAAAAAGCAACTCATTTAAGAGTTGCTTTTTTATTAATTATAATGTTAAACTTTTTTTTATTTCAAATAATCATCAAAATATCTTGACACCTTATCCATAAGATGTATTCTATCGTATCCCCTTACGTTGTGTTCAGCTCTCGGATAAACAAAATAATCTACAGGAACATTATTTTTAATACATTCACGAATAAAAAGCAAACTATGTTGCCATACAACAGTATTGTCTATTGCCCCATGAACAATCAACAATTTTCCTTTTAAATCTTTTGCTCGCGGAATTAACGATGTATAAACATACCCATCAGGATTTTCTTGCGGTGTATCCATATATCGTTCACCATACATTATCTCATAATATTTCCAATCGATTACAGGGCCTCCGGCTACTCCCACTTTAAATATTTCGGGATAATTTACCATTAACGATGTTGTCATAAATCCACCATAACTCCAACCATGCACACCAATACGATTTTCATCAACATATCCTAAACTTTTTAAAAAATCAATACCTTTTATTTGGTCTTTCATTTCAGCAACACCGCATTGTCGGTGTATAATATTTTCAAAATCCAAACCTCTGTTGGCTGAACCTCTGTTGTCAACAGTAAACATTACATAACCTTTTTGTGCCATATAATAATTCCACATACGAGCTCCGCCAAGCCAACTGTCAGTAACAAGCTGAGCATGAGGTCCTCCGTAAACATACACAACTGCAGGATAATGTTTTGTTGAATCAAAATCAGCAGGTTTAATTAATCTGTAATACAAATCTGTATTGCCGTCAGCTGATTTTATTGTACCTATTTTCATTTTCGGCATATTGTATTCGGTAAGAGGATTGGGTGCTTTCAAAACTTGTCGTATCTGCTTACCCGATGTGCTTACAGTCCAAATTTCATTCGGTATTTCGGTATTCGAAAATATATCAATAAAATATTTTGCACTGTTATTAAAAACAATTCTGTGAGTACCGTGTATTTTGGTCAATTTTGTTTTTTTACCCGAATTAATATTTACTTTATACAAATGTCGTTCTATAGGGCTTTGTTCGGTTGATATATAATACATGTTATTACCGCTGATGTTTACAATATTTATAATCTCCCAATTACCTGATGTTACTTGTTTGATTAATTTACCCGAAGTTTCATACAAAAAAGCATGATTGTATCCGTTATTTCTCGAAAGATAAATAAACCTGTCGGGTTTGTTAGGTAAAAAAGTCAAAGGAAACAACGGTTCAACATATTTATCATTTTTCTCTTCAAAAAGTGTTTTGTTTAATTTTCCGTCATTCACATTATATCTATTCAGTTTCATGTGATTTTGTTCTCTGTTTAAAACCTGAATATAAATACTTGTTTCATCGGGCGACCATGTAATATTTGTTAAATACTTTTCACTTTTAGGGTCGTTTTCAATAAACAGAGTTTTTTTTGTTTCTATATTATAAACACCCAAACTAACATGTTCACTTGCCATTCCCGCCATAGGATATTTTATATTCTCAACTTCAGCTTCTCGTTTTGTAATATCAACCAACGGATAATTTTTAACATCACTTACATCTTTTCGGTAGAAAGCAATAAAATTTCCTTTCGGAGACCAAAATATTCCACCTTCAATTCCAAATTCATTGCGACTCACCGATTGTCCGTTTACAAAATTTTCATCAGTATCGTCGGTAACAGCTATACTTTTGTTATCAGTGCCTATTACATATAAATTATTATCAACAGTATATGCAATAAGTTTTTTATTATACAAAAGAGTATGATTTTGAGCATTCTCCGGTAATGTTATCAATGCAACAACCTCTTTTTTCGATACAGAAACAGCACACCAGTAGTTATCATTATAAAAATAAAACTCATCGGAGTTTGCCCATTTTATATAAGGAAAATAATGTATGGAATCTAATTTAGCTTTTGTTAAAACAGAATTTAATTCATCAATAGAAAAAATTACGGTAGAATCGCTTTTTGTAATACTCTGTTGATACAATTTTTGATAATCCTGAAAAGTAAAATTATTTGATTCTCCTTGCCACTGCACGTTACGCAATGTCTTTGGGTATAATGCTCGCCATTGTCCTATTACCGCATCTTCAATTGTAAATAATTTATCTTGCGAAAAACCTATTAGCGATACAGCTATAAAAGCTATTAATACAAAATATCGTTGCATGTTTTACTATTTTAAATTGTTACTATATATTTAATTTTTATTATACAAATAAAGATATTTTATAAAGAAATTATAAATAAAAACCGATAAAAATATTTTTTTACCAATAAAACTACACATTTAATCACAACTCTGTTAAATACTGCTTTGAGAATTCATATTTTTTTTATTACTTGCATAAATAACAATTAAAAACCCAACAAACTGCTTTATGAAAAGGCAATTTACAATTATAGTATTATTATTTTTTATCGCAGGAGCTTGTGTCAACGACAAAAAAGCTCGTGATAAAACTGTGGAGAATAAGTTAGAAGTAGAGTTAGATACAACAAATAAAGTAATAAAATTTGAAAATACTTTATTTAGCTTACCGTCACCTTATGAGTTGTCGCTGTTGATAAAGGATATAGGAGCGGAATTTAATTCTGAATTACTTAACCCGTCAAACAACTATCAGCAATATACAAATTTGTTTAAAAAATCTCTGAATCTTGGAGTTTACGGAGCTGATTTAGCATATCTGAATATTTATCAACAGTCGCCTTCGGCAATTACCTATTTTTCGGTAATAAAGTTATTGGCTCAAGATTTAGATTTAACAGCCGCATTTACCCCCGAGTTATTAGGAAGAATTGAAAACAACATTGATAATAAAGACTCATTACTTTATATAATGTCAAATACTTATCGTGATGTTGATTATTTTCTTAAAGAAAATCAACGTCAGCGTGAAGGAACATTAGTTTTAGCAGGTGGTTGGGTTGAAGGAATGTATTTTCTTGTTAACTTAGCTCAACAAACTAAAAACAAAGAACTTATACAACGTGTTGGGGAAAATAAACAACCACTTGAAAACTTGATAAAAATATTATCACCTTACTATAGCGAATCTAAGGATATTTCAAATCTTGTTGACGATTTAATTGATTTGGCTTATGAGTTTGATGCTATTGAAAAAAAATATACATATAAAGAACCTACAACAAAACCTGAATTACGTCTGACACAAATACATTCTGTTTCTGAAATTGTTATACCCGATGATGTATTAACAATAATTGGAGAAAAAATTGATAAAATAAGAAATAAGATTATAAAATAGTTCTTTTGTGAAATTTTTAAAGTAAAAAATACGATAAACAATAAAAAACAAGCTCTTGGCTACAATAATATTTAACCGCACATTAAAATAAAATTTATAATTGCGATAAAAAATAAGCAATAGAGCACAAAATTTTAAACAGATGAGAAAACATATAAAACTTCTAATGGTATTTTTTGTATTAATAACTGGATTTAATGCAAAAGCACAATTAGATTCAACAATAACAATGTGTCTCTCAAAAATGGAGATGCCATATATCTCTGATGGACAAACATATACCGCCCTATTGAATGGTGATGAGATTGCAGAATTTCATGCTACTTTTTATGGCGGAAGCACTTATAGAATAGTGTCTTATTCGGGCACTTCTGAAGGTAACATTATTTTCTCTGTTTACGACAAAGAACATAATTTACTATTTACAAACAATGATTATGAAAATACACCGTATTGGAATTTTGAATTTGATTATACCCTCGACTGCATTATAGAAGCCCAACTTGATACAAAAAATATATCTTCGGGAATAGCAGTATTATTAATAGGTTTTAAACAATAGTTGTTCAAAAATTAGATGAGTGAAAGGATTCTTAAAGCATTGATGCAATTGTTTGCTATTATTGCCGGACCACAAAGCAATAACCGCAGCAGACGAAATATTGTAGAATCTTTTTTAAACCAACAGCTAAACGGCGACCTCGTTGACGAATATTTAACAGTTTTTGACGGTTTTTATGCACTATATCAAAAAAAACAGTCGCGTGAAGGAAAAAAACAAAAAAATATATCGTTAAGTTCAGTAAAGGTTTTAAAAATATGCACTCAAATAAACGAAGAATTAGATTTACGCCAAAAAGTAGTTGTCCTTATTCGTTTACTCGAATTTATTAAATCAGATGTTGAAATTCAAGAGCAAGAACTTGAATTTGTTTTAACTGTTGCTGATATTTTTCACTATTCAAAAGAAAATTTTGAGATACTTAAAAACTTTGTTCTCAGCTCTTTCGACAATATGCCGCTTTCGGCGTATATGCTGTTAATAGACGGAAACAAAACAACTGACAAACCGCAAGTAAAACATCTTACACAAGATTCATTTGAAGATAAAATATGGGTAATGTATTTTTATCCTGCCGATATGTATTTAGCTCGAGGATTTGGCGAACATGAACTTTACCTAAACGGGCAACTTGTAATAAATGATAGAGTTTATGTGTTGACACAAGGGTCGGCTTTGCGAGATGCTAAAATGAAACCCATATATTTCTCTGATATTATCAGTGCATTTCATGTAAATGAAACTGAAGAACACATACAGTTTATAGCTGATAATGTAGAATATGAATTTAAAGGCGGCAAAAAAGGATTAAATAATATCAGTTTTGTTCAAGAAGGCGGAAGTCTTGTAGGAATAATGGGAGCCAGCGGAGCAGGAAAATCTACTCTTTTAAATGTTTTAAACGGTAATTATGCTCCATCGAGCGGAAGCGTTACTATAAACGGAATAAATATCCACACCGAAAAAAATAAAATTGAAGGACTCATAGGATATGTATCGCAAGATGACCTTCTTATTGAAGAGTTAACCGTATATCAAAATTTGTACTATAATGCAAAATTATGTTACGATAATGTAAGTAATTTCATTCTTAATCGTAAGGTATTCAGAGTGTTGCACAATTTAGGGCTTTACGAAATTAAAGATATGACAGTGGGTAGTCCGCTAAATAAAAAAATAAGTGGCGGACAACGCAAAAGATTAAATATTGCTTTGGAACTTATTCGTGAGCCTGCTATACTGTTTCTTGATGAACCTACATCGGGACTATCATCACGCGATTCGGAAAATATAATGGATATTTTAAAAGAATTGGCTTTAAAGGGCAAACTTATTTTTACGGTTATTCATCAACCTTCGTCCGATATTTTTAAGATGTTCGATAAGTTGTTTATTCTCGACCAAGGCGGATATTTAATTTACAACGGAAATCCTATTGATTCAATAATATATTTTAAATCGAAAGTTCATCAGGCAAATTGGAACGACAGCGAATGTCGGTTATGTGGTAACGTTAATCCCGAACAGGTATTTAATATTGTTGAAACAAAGATACTTGATGAATACGGAATGGTTACGCAAAACCGTAAAAAAACACCCTACGATTGGTATAAATATTTTAGAGAAGCTCATAAAAACAATAAACCGGAATATCTTATAAAAGATAAATTACCCGAAATATTATTTAAAGTTCCAGGTAAAATAAAACAATTTTTTGTTTTTATTTCGCGTGATATTTTATCAAAACTCTCAAACAAACAGTATCTTATTATAAATGCACTTGAAGCTCCTCTCCTAGCATTCTTACTTTCGTTTATTATTAAATACTACAGTATTTCAGGTGGTGGATATACTTTAAGGGGTAATCCCAACTTACCGGTTTATATATTTATGTCGGTAATTGTAGCTCTGTTTATCGGACTTACTGTTAGTGCCGAAGAGATAATTAAAGACCGAAAAATTATTAAACGGGAAAAATTTCTGAACCTTAGCCGCACAAGCTACCTGTTTAGTAAATTGGCAATATTGTTTTTTATATCGGCATTTCAGGCTTTTGTTTTTGTATTGATTGGCAATACAATAATGGAAATAAAAGGTATGTATTTTGAATACTGGCTGGTGCTTTTCAGCACTTGGTTTTTTGCAAACTTATTAGGTCTCAATATATCCGATAGTTTCGATACTGTAGTTACAATTTATATATTAATACCGTTTTTGGTTATTCCACAGTTGATATTAAGCGGAGTAATAGTATCTTTTGATAGGTTGAACCCTGCAATATCATCACCATCAGACGTTCCGTGGTATGGCGAAATAATTACAGCCAGATGGGCATATGAAGCTTTAGCTGTTTATCAGTTTAAAGAAAATGAATTTGAAAAACAGTTTTATGTTTACGATAAGGCTATGAGCAACGCCGATTTTAAAAAGAATTATTGGGTAAAAACATTATTAAATAAAGTATCTTATTGTAAACGAAATTATAAAAACCCTGTAAAACAACTTAAAATCAAACAAGAGTTATTATTACTTAGAAACGAAATTGAAAAAGAAATGAAGAGTAATAATAAAGTGAAATTCAAATATTTAGATAAGTTACAGATTAATAAATTATCACCCGAAGTTCTTGAGGCAACTAATGATTATTTGAAATTGTTAAATATTTATTATAAAAAACGGTATAACAAGGCAAATAATCTTAAAGATGAATTTATTTTATCGTTACAAAAAACAAAAAAGGATAAAGAAGAGTTTATCAGAATAAAAAAGATATACACAAATGAAAACCTGATTTCTTTTGTTAGAAACACAAACTCGCTGGAAAGAATTATTGAATATAAAAACAGATTATATCAAAAAATTGACCCTATATATCTTGAACCTGAACATAAATTTGTTAAAGCTCATTTTTACTCTCCGCATAAAACTGTTTTCGGTAAAATGATTGATACTTATGTTGTAAATGTTTGGGTTATTTGGTTTTTTAACCTGTTGTTATATTTTACTCTTCATTTCAGATTGCTTCGTAAAGCTGTAGATAATATACCTGCAATTAAAGAAATGCTTGAAAAAAAACGGATAATAAATAGTATATAAAAAGGGACTTACCTTTAGGCAAATCCCTTTTGTCACCGTCAGAAAATCAGAAATCAAATCTGATTTATCTTTTAATAATTTGTTGTCTGATTATTCCTTTCTCTGTTTGTATTTCAATAATATACAATCCATGTTTTAACTCTGAAACAGGCAATACAGTTGATAATTCATTTACGAAAGTATGCTCAATTACCTGACCTGACGCATTATAAATATTTACATAAATAATTTCAGCATCAGCATCAATATTAATCATATTAACAACAGGATTAGGATAAACGTTGAAATTTACATTTACACTATTGTCGGCAATACCTGTAGGGATAATTGTTAAATTAATGGTATCAACAGTATAACCGTTAATTACAGTATCCAATTGAATAAATCCTTCTTTTGTAAGTGAAGCAGCCATATCTACTGTTGGTGACACACTGCTAAATACAACATCGCCGTTTACATCGGTATTAAGAGTTTCACCGTTAAATGCAATAGCAACATCTTCAACAGCATTGGTTCCATCGTTAACTTTAAATACAATCTGCTTTTCGGGAAGAGTAGCATATTTGAATCCGTCTAAACAGAAATAAGAAGGTGTGTTCATTCCGTATTGTCCGTTATCGGTTGACGATAAAGTGAATTTAAGAGTTCTTACTGCTCCTATTGACGACAAATCAACCCATTCCCAAGAGTTTACAATATAATCTTTTGTGTTATCGGTAAAACGATAGTCGGCAAGGTAAAACTCTACTGCTCCAACAGAATCGTTGTTGTTATTATATCCTGTTATTGTTAGTTTAAACCAATCGGGGTCGTCACCGCTTTCTCCACCGAATTTTTTAGCATAAGAGTCTCCGTCTCTCATTGACAATGCGGCATAAGTAGAATTTGTAATATAAGTTCCGTAAACAACACCTTCGCTGCTTAATGTTATTGTGCTTGCATAATAACTTGATGTGAATGCTACCGCATAAATATCGGTTCCGTTTGCTCCGCCACCTGTAATGGCACTGTATTGGTTTGTATATCCTGAAGTAGTAACATCGGTTTTGTTTGAGTAACTCCAACCCGACCACGATGAGTATGTGGGATTATAACTATTGTTGAAGAATAAATTCTGACTACCGAATCCGCCTTTACCATCTGCTCCATTGTAACAAGTATCGGCATCCAATGTTTTTTCGGTAAAATAAACAGCTTCTTCCGATTCTCCTTTTACAGTTAAATTATCAATACAGAAATATGCCGGAGTATTCATTCCCCATGAACTATTGTCGGTTGACGAAAGAGAAAATGTAAGATACGACACTCCTTTAAGCGATGATAAATCAACCCAATCCCATGTATTTAAAATATAATCTTTTGAGTTGTCATCAAAACGATAATCGGCAAGATAAAACTCTACTGTTCCAATATTTGTATTGTCGGCATTCCACCCTTCAATTGTAAGTTTAAACCAATCGGGGTCATCACCGCTTTCACCACCAAATTTTTTAGCATAAGCATCACCGTTTTTCATTGACAGAGCAGCATAAGTTGAGTTTGAAACATAAAATCCCGACAAATCGGATGTGTTTGCAAATATCACAGTATCTTTACCGAAAACATAAGCTACTCCGTACTTTTCAGAATTTAAAACTCCCGAATTTGCATAACTTGCATACTGATTTGTCCAACCGGCAGTAGTGTCATTTACCACTTTTGAATAAGCAAACCCCGACCACGAATTATAAGTTGAATTATAATGATTCTTAAAAGTTGCAGGTCCGCTGATAAATTCACCCGAGCCATCGCTACCGTTCCAAAATGTTGTATCTTCTAATGTTAAATCTTCAAATGTAGCTGTTAATTGAGCATTTACATTAAAAGTTATTGCCAAACCTATCAGCAACAGATAAAAATAGTTGTTTTTCATTTTTTATAAAATATTTAGTTAAACAATATAATTACAAAAGCAAACATAAATTCACACATGTGAATACATTTAACACACCTTAAAAACGGATTTAAAAACTATTTATCTTTTCAGAAAGAAACAGCTGCTTTTATCCCGAAAGCTAAGGTTCTATAAAACTATGATTTTGGCAGGTCTTCTGACTTACTCCGTTTATTACGCCTTCCCGTCCCGATAACAATTCGGGATAGTGGCAGGGTTTGTAATAAACTCTTACGGAGTTCACAGCAGCGGGTACTGTTGCCGATTTTCACGGCATTCCCTTTTCATTCCTCAGGAGTTAAATCCTTTTGGAAAACCAAATCATTGATGCAAATGTAAAATATTTTATTATTATTACACAAACTTATACTAAAAATTTA